>CAXPUI010000593.1:0-2266 GCA_964220205.1 Candidatus Allofontibacter communis
ATTGCGTACAACTGGAACCGTCAAACCTATCGTATCGCTGCCATTCAACGCACCAGCTAATCGCTTAAGCAGCCATTTCCCACACCGAATGCGGCAGTGCTCCATAGCACACAGAGGGCCTGAAAGAGACACTGCACACAATTTGCACAGGGCGTGAGACGTGTCTGAAGGACTTTTTCGAGAAGAGGCTGTTGCAGCTATCAGCGACGGAACCGGTACGGAGTTTCACCTTTCTCCACCTGCCCTGATCAATCGAACCAGCATAGCCACGCTGGTAATCTTCGTGATAAGTGTCACTTTCATCGGGAATGCAGACTACGCACGCAGCCAGGTGGTATATGGCAAATTTGATGAACATCATGTCGCCAGGGTTACTGCAAAACAGATCGGCGAACTGGTCGAACTGTCTGTATCTGAAGGCGAAAGCGTTAGGAAGAACCAGTTTCTCGGCAGGATTCTCCTCAGCTCAATTGTCCTTCAGGAGAACCTGGAACATGAAAGGAAGGTTCTGCTCAACAACCTTCGCCAGATACAGGTAAAAGACAGGGAAGAGTACGAATCAGCAGCCAGACATCGCCTGCTGATAAAACGACATGCAAACAGAGAGCTGAAACTCAAATTCAACGACCTGAACCTGCAGGAACTGAAAGTAGGGAAACTTAAAGAACAACTCGCCCAGATTGCGGTCCTTTACCAGAATGGTTACCTGTCAAACCTCGAATGGCTATCGTTTCAAACCAACCTCATCTCTGAGCAGCAAAACCTGGCCAGACAGCACCAAAGCCTCATCACACTGCAAACCAACCTGCGGAAAACGGCTTTAGAACTGGAGACCAGCGATTACCGCTTCAAGCGACGGGCGTCAGAAAATGCCATGAAGCTGGCTGAGTACAATTCGCGTCTCGCAGAACAGGCCGAACGTAACAGCCAGGGTCTGTTTGCACCCCAGGACGGGACCGTAACCCACATCGCCTACACGCCCGGTGAAACGGTATTCCCAGGGAAGACCGTGCTTACTGTAAGCTCAAAAGATAGTAGCGTATCAGGATCACTTTATATTCCGGAACAGGCAATCGCCTACGTCTACCCTGGCCAGCAACTGGAACTCGAGGTTGATGCCCATGCGCCCCATGAGCCACGACTAAGGGCAACGGTTGCCAACCTCTCGGACCACACCATCACAACTGCTCGGCAAGCCAAAGGCTACCTCGCCAGACTGGATATCGACAACCAGTCTATGAATAGAACCGACAAGGCAGGATACCTGCCTGGCATGACGTTCAAAACCCATGTCAGCACGGAGCGGAAAAAACTGTTCCGGTGGTTAATCATGCCATTCCAGAAAGCAATGGAGCACCTTTGACCTGGCTGAAAACAAGGGTTCCTGTTGTCCTTCAAGCCGAGAGGAACGAATGCGGGATCGCCTGCATGGCGATGTTACTGGGTCACTATGGCCGCCACAGAACGCTGGCAGACCTCAGAACTGAAGCCGCAAACGGTTTCCTGGTGTCGCTTGAACGCCTTATCACGCTAGCCCGGAGTGAAGGCATGACTGCTCGGGCTCTACGTTGTGAACCTGGTGACTTCAATCAGCTGATTTTTCCTGCAATAGCCCATGTGGACTTCGATCACTACCTGGTCATCGAATTCATCAAGAAAGACTCAATATCAATTATCGATCCCGCGAGAGGCAGATTGTCGTTACGCATGCACGAATTTTCTCGTCGGTTTACCGGGATAGTACTGGAACTGGCTCCATCAGCAGATTTCGAACCTGTCGACAGGACAATAAACTATTCGCCTTTACGCTTTTACCGGCGACTGCCATTGAAGAATATCGCTCAAGGTCTTGCGCTTACCTTTCTCTTGAGCCTGTTTATCCAGGGTCTCGCACTTCTCTCTCCGCTCTATGTGCAGATCGTCGTCGACGAGGTCATCCTGGCGAAACAGCAGCCACTGATCCATGTGGTCGTTTTGGGATTCGCGACCATTTACCTGACCAGCACATTTCTCAAGTGGTTACGAGGACTCCTGGTGATACAACTGGGCAGCCGATTGGCCTTCCTGCTCTCCGCCGGCCTCAATCAGCACTTGCTCTCACTGTCTCAATCATTCTTCCAACGTCGCACCATCGGGGATGTCATATCTCGTTTCGCATCGTTACAGCCGCTACAGTGGTTCTTGACACAGGCAACAGCGGTCATGTCCCTCGACCTGCTATTGATACTGACAACGCTCGGTTTGCTGGCCACCATCAATGTCCAGG
>CAXPUI010000594.1:0-3801 GCA_964220205.1 Candidatus Allofontibacter communis
TCTGAAGGGGCGGGTAACCGATCGTGCTGCCTGAGGGCCTCGTTGACGCTGGTGGAGGGTTTGAAAGGCGCTACGTTTTCATTGGCCAGCGCCGGTAAAACCGGGAGGCTGGCGATAAGCAAGAGGAAGAGTCTGGGCATACGGATCACGCTGGTAGTCATGAGCTAAATGTAACATGCTGGTCCCTGACCTGGAGGACGTTATGAAAATCGATGCCGGTATCAGCGGTACCCTGAGTTCCGCAGCAGACGAAGCCAGACGTTTGGAGCAGCTTGGCTATGATGGATTGAAGGTGGCTGAGCTGACCCATGATCCATTTCTGCCATTAACCATCGCCGCTGAACATACAGAGTATATTGAGCTGGTGACGTCGGTTGCGGTGGCCTTTGCCAGGAACCCGATGAACATGTCTCTGCTGGCACACGATCTGAATGCGTTCAGTTCGGGACGGCTGGTGCTTGGCCTTGGGACCCAGGTGAAGCCGCACATCGTGAATCGGTTCGGTATGCCCTGGTACAAGGCCCCTCGCCAGATGCGTGAGTACCTGGCTGCGATGGAAGCCATTTTTGACTGCTGGTACGAGGGGGAACCCCTGGACTTTGAAGGTGAGTACTATCGGCATACGTTAATGCCCAAGACGTTTACACCGACGAATACGTCAGCCGGTCGGCCAAGAATTCTCCTGTCAGCAACTGGACCGATGATGACGAAAGTTGCAGCAGAAGCGTCGGATGGATTAATCATGCATCCGTTTTCTACCGAGCAGTACATCAGGGAGGTCAATCTGCCGGCCATTGAGCAGGGTCTGGCCGTTAGCGGCTTGTCGCGAAAAGACTATGACATCGACTATGCGCCCATGATAGCGACCGGTGACAGCGAAGAAGATATCAACAGGGGCATCGAAGTCATCAAGGATCGGCTTGCGTTCTATGGTTCAACGCCTGGTTACCGCTCGGTCCTTGAGCTTCATGGCTGGGGCGAACTGCAGACTGAACTCAACTTTCTGATGAAACAGCGGCGCCAGGACGAAATGGCTGGTTTGATCAGCGATGAGGTCTTGCATGCGTTTGCCATTATCGGTGAACCCGAAGCCGTTGCTGACGAGATAGTGCGGCGCTTCAGTGGGCTGGTGGATAGAACGTCGTTTGTTGCCCCCGGCTTGAGCGACGATCGGACTGCAGAGATGTTAGTCAGGCTCCGTGGCGGTTAAGACTGAGGGTTCTTTATGGGGGTGACGCTGAGGGCTCTTTATGCCCCTAGCGCAGCGTGTTAGCTTCAAGGGTCCGGCTATTGGTAAATGGGTAGGAGGAGCAATGGCCTCGATAAACTATGTTGATGAACTGAATCGACACTATGGTTCGATTGGATTTCCGCCCTACAAATGGACGGTTAACGAGAGTGCGCCCCTGACACCGCTGGATAAAGCGCTGCAGAGCTGCCGCGTGACCACACTGACCTCAGGTGGCGTGTCCCACTGCTCGATGCCGGGTTTTGATGCGGATGCCCGCAACGACCATCGTCTTGATGCGGTTGGCCGGGAAGCCGATTCGAAAGACTTTGAAATCAATGACAGCTATTACAATCACGATGATGCGAACCAGGACATCAATTGTGTTTTCCCGATCGATCGTCTCCGGGAATTGCAGACGGATGGCTTGATTGGAGAGATTGCGCCACGATTCTGGAGCGGCTTCATGGGACGGATCTATGACCGCACGAGGCTTGTGAACGAGTCCATCCCCGCGTTTATCCGTGAGCTGCGCCAGGACGAGATCGATATCCTGGTGACAGCACCTGCCTGACCTCTTGATCACCAGACCGTGGGTCTGGTCTGTCGAGAGGTGGAAAAAGCAGGGATCCCGACTGTCTGTGTGTCGACAGGCCGTGATCTGACTGAACAGGTAAAGCCGCCGAGGAGCCTGTTTGTGGATTTCCCGATGGGAAACAACTTCGGTGCGCCATTCAATGTTCTTCAACAGCGTTCGATCCTGGAGCGGGCCCTGAAGCTGGTGGTTGAGGTTAACGCCGGTGGTTACCTCGAAGACTGGCCGGAATCCTGGCATAGTCCGGTCGAGTATTTCCGAGGCAGATAATGGACAAGGTTGACACCGTCAGGCTGCAGAATCTTTCCAGAGCCTTTATCAGTTCAGCGACGCTCTTTGCCGCAATCGACCTTGAACTCTTTACCGCCATTGCAGAGGGTGACAATACTGTTCCACGTTTTGCAAAGCGGGCAGGTCTTACCGAGGTGAATGCTGATCGGCTGATGACGATGTGTGCTGCGTCGGATCTCATCCACTGGACTGCAGACCACTTTGAGAATGCCGCTGATGTTCAGCGTTTCCTGGTCAAGGGAGAAAAGAGCTACGCGGGAGCCTGGCTCACTTTTACCCGCCCGGGCTGGGACAGCTGGGGCAGACTGACCGAAAAACTAGAAAATCAGCAGCCGGCTACTGTTATCGGCAGTTATGAAGCCATGACCGTGGAGGCGGCCCGACGTTATCATGAGGCTACCTCCAGCGTCGGTTTCGGTTCGGGCCGACGATTTGTGAAACACGTTAACCTCTCCCATCGTACCCGGATGATGGATCTGGGCGGTGGTTCGGGTGCCTATTCCATCGTTGCAGTTCAGAACAATCCGGGGCTCCGGGCAGTAGTGCTGGACCTGCCACCGGTCGTTGTGGTCACCCGGGAGTTTATTGAACGGAATGGGGTGGCCGAACGAGTGATCGCGGAACCCTGTGACTTCACCCGCGATGACTTCCCAACTGACTGCGATGTCGCTGTCATGGCCAGTAACCTGCCCCAGTACAACAGGGAAATTATCGGTAACGTGATCCGCAAGGCACATGATGCCCTCCTGCCCGGTGGTGAAATGCATCTGATCGGCGAGATGCTGGACGACGATCGGACTGGACCGATGGACGCAGCCCTCTGGGGCCTCTACGAGGTTCTCTCCAACAGTACGGGCATGACCCATACCCGGGCAGACTGTGTAGCTTACTTTGAGGCGGCTGGTTTCAGCAGCATCGAGGTCACTGATTTCATTCCCGGCATTCTTGTCCGGGTCAGCGGTACCCGGTCATAACCTTGACGAACCAGAACAATAACCGCGTGTTCGACCGAACTGATGGGCTTTCCTGATGAAAGATTTCTTCATGGTATCCGATCACTGTGCCATTATCCTGAAGATAGCCGTAAGCCAGGAAGAGCACATTGCCTGATTCAAGAGTCCCCTGGCGTATTCGCCTTGCTTTCGGCATAGGTCAGCTGCCAGAAGGCATCAAGTCAGCAGCCTTTGGCTTCTTCCTGCTTTTCTACTACAACCAGGTGCTGGGGCTGTCGGGAACCCTTTCCGGACTTGCCATCTTCATTGCCATGGTGGTGGATGCGGTCAGCGACCCCCTGGTGGGTTCGCTTTCCGATGCGACGAGGAGTAAATGGGGCAGGCGTCATCCTTACATGTATCTTGCAGCGATCCCGTTTGCGGCCTCTTTCTACTTTCTGTTCGTGCCCGTTGAAGATCTTTCCCAGATGGGATTGTTCTGGTGGTTGACTGCCTTCTCGATTCTCACCCGAACATTCATGACATTCTACTCCGTACCTCACATGTCCCTGGGTGCAGAGCTGACCAACGATTACGATGAACGGACGTTGCTCTCGTCTGTCCGGATGGTTATGCAGCTACTGGGTATGTTCGGCGTACTGATAGGTGGGCCGATCATCTTCTTTGGCGCAACCGACAGTTATGACAATGGTCAGTTGAATCCGGAAGCCAGATCGGAAGAGCACACGTCTGAA
>CAXPUI010000595.1:0-4014 GCA_964220205.1 Candidatus Allofontibacter communis
CGCCAGCTCACCAAGTCTTGCTCTCAGATCAGCGACCTCCACCACCGGCACATCAGCCTCAACCAGAGGGGGTTCGCACGCCACAGCAACGGCACCTCGGGCAACCGCGTCTGCAACAAAACCCCGCCCATCAAACTGATCTCCAGACAGCGCACAAAAAAGATCACCGGGCTCGACGGCGCGGCTGTCATCAGCGATACCCCGTACCGCCACATCAACGGGCAAGGTGATGGTCTGCAACAGTTCTGCGAGCATCATCTATGCACTCCGTTCCGGTGCAACATTCATGATGCGCAGTGCGTTACCAATCACCCGCGAGAAAACCGGCGCGGCAATGTCGCCTCCCCCTGTTCGTTCAGTTTTCGGGCCATTGATCAGCACCACTCCGACCAGGCGGGGTTTATCGACTGGCGCCAGACCCGCGAAAAACGCCAGGTGTTCGGTATCCTGATAGCCACCAGAGCCGATTTTTCGGACAGTACCTGTCTTGCCGGCGACGTTATAACCCTCTATCGCCGCCTTGGTTGCTGTCCCGTCAGTCACCACGCGGCTCAACATGGTTTTCAACTGTTCAGCGATCTCAACCGGGTACACTCTCTCGGCGACAATCGGCGTATCACCCAGCAGGCTTATTTCTCGCCGCATACCCCCGGATGCTATTGTCAGGTACGCACCTGCCAGCTGCATGGGCGTAACTGACAGCCCGTAACCATAAGCAAAGGTTGCACGATCGATGTCTTTCCAGCGACGATGACTGGGCAGGTACCCCGTGCTTTCGCCAGGAAAGCCAGAGCCGGCGTCACGCCCAAAACCAAGACTCTCAAACATGGCTCGCACTTCATATTCATTCAGGTCCATCGCCAACTTGGCGATCCCCACCTGACTGGAGTGCGCAATAACTTCACTTAAATCAATAGTGCCCCGATCCCGCGGGTCTCGCACCGTGAAGTTACCTACCCTGAAAAACCCCGGGGAGGTATCAATTACTGACTCAGGCTTGTACCTGCCGGTCTGCAGGGCAACACCAACAGTAAACGGCTTCACGGTCGAACCTGGCTCAAACACATCGGTGACGGCCCGATTGCGCACCGCGTTCATGTCGAGACCTTTGCGGTTGTTCGGGTTGTAGGACGGCTGGTTAACCATCGCCAGAACCCGGCCGGTTTCCACATCCAACAGCACTGCTGATCCAGATTCAGCCTCGTAATGGGTGACGGCGGACTTCAATTCGCGATAAGCCAGATACTGCAATCTCAGGTCGATACCGAGGGTCAAATCTCTACCCGGTCGGGCTTCCGCGATCGGTTTGATATCCCTGACGATTTCGCCATGCAGGTTCTTTAGAACTTTTTTTCTGCCAGGACTACCCGCAAGCCAATGATCAAACGACAGCTCCAGGCCTTCCTGACCCTTATCGTCGATATTGGTAAAACCCACCAGGTGACTGGTCACTTCGCCCGCCGGGTAAAACCTGTGATACTCCCGTTCGGCATAAACCCCGGATATGCCCAGCTCCAGGATCCCACGAGCTTCAGCGGGCGGTAGATGCCTCCGGAGATAGACAAAGTTTCTACCCTTGGCTTTGGCAAGCCGCTCAGTGAAGTTCTGCAGACTGACACCAAGGTAATCCGTCAAAGGTACCAAGGACTCTTCGGAGGCCAGCACCTCGCCCGGGTTTGCCCATAGCGACAAGACAGGGGTGCTGACCGCCAAGGGCTTACCGTAACGGTCCTGGATCTTGCCCCGATGCGCGTTAATGCGCTCCATTCTTATCGTTCGCGCATCTCCCTGATCCTGAAGAAAGTCTTTCTCAAACAACTGCAAGTACCCGAGACGAGCCATCATCGCCGACGAAAGCATAATCACGACAGCACCCACCAGATATAAGCGACCGGACATCATGGCAAGATCACCGTATCGTCAGGGTCCGGTGCCATCATCGCGAGTTTTTCATGAGCCAACTGATCGAGTCGGCTATAGTCAGCCCAGGCGCTTTGTTCGAGCAGCAGCATTTCGTACCCATGCTCGAGATCATCATGATTTTTCTCCAGGCGCTGCAGCTCGCGATACATATTGCGAGTCTGGTGCGCTGAATAAGCAACCGCTAACGCAGAGGCGATGACCATTGAAGACACCAGTCCCGCAACTAGTTGCCGGGGTTCAGTCAGCCAGAAAAATAAGCTTCTCAGCAGCATCACAACTTCTCCGCAACACGCATGATGGAGCTTCTGGCGCGCCTGTTGTTATCGATCTCTGCTGCTGATGGCTTCGTGGCTTTACCCACCAGTTTCATTCGACGGTTCAGCTGATCTTCGGTAACGGGCAGTCTCGACGGTAAGTCATCCCCCTGCGCCATGCGCCTGAAAAAACGTTTCACCAGGCGGTCCTCAAGCGAATGGAAACTGATCACGACCAGTCGACCACCTGAATTCAGCAGATCAACCACGTCGGACAGACAGGCGGCCAACTCCTCAAGTTCACGATTCACCTGGATGCGGATGGCCTGGAAGGTACGAGTCGCCGGATGTTTGTGCTTTTCACGCCTGGGCACGGATGTTTCGACAATCTGAACCAGGCGTTCAGTCGTGTCTATCGGTCCCTCAGCAC
Source organism: Candidatus Allofontibacter communis (assembly GCA_964220205.1). GTDB lineage: Bacteria > Pseudomonadota > Gammaproteobacteria > Pseudomonadales > Azotimanducaceae > UBA9659. The sequence continues at coordinate 2,608 of CAXPUI010000595.1, forward strand.
GAGCCTTGACGATACTCGAGGCGATTCGACGCGCGAAACGCTCCTCACCAAATTTTTTGAGGACATCCGTTATCTCAGCCTCATCTGCACTGGTCAGCCAGTCTGAGGCTGTCTCTCCCTCAGTCTGATTCATTCTCATATCCAGCGGGCCAGAGTGCCGGAATGAAAATCCTCTATCGCCTTCATCTAACTGCGGTGATGAGACACCAAGGTCCATCAGCACACCGTCTACTTTCGAGATTTCGTGATCCTGCACGAATTGCTGAATCTGGGAAAAAGCACCATGTTTGATGACGATTCGCGGGTCATTGCCAAAAGTGTTTCTGGCATGCTGGATAGCAGCCAGATCCCTGTCTACAACGAGTAACCGACCATCTGCGCCCAGTTCGCTGGCGATGGCACTGCTGTGCCCACCGCGGCCATAAGTACAATCAACATAGGTTCCATTTCGATTGGTAATAAGGGCGCGGACAGCCTCTTCAAGCAAGACTGTCTGATGCAGGTTCGTCATCGTTTCCGTACTACAGGGAGAGCGATTGAAGTTCTTCGGGAACTTCCAGACTGGCCGGATCATCCAACCAACTGTCCCGCCGGGTTAACCAGGCACTCTCATCCCATAGCTCCAGCTTCTTGCCCTGGCCAAGCAGCACACCTTTCCTGTCCAACTGCGCATAGTCACGCAGCGGTGGTGTCAGAAGAATCCGACCACTGTTGTCCATTTGAATGTCTGTAGCGTGACCGATGAGCAGGCGTTGCACCCTTCGAGCTGCCACATTGAAGCTGGGTAGGGCCTCTACCTTCCGCTGTATGTCGTCCCAGTCAGGCTGAGGATAAATAAGGAGACATCGTTCTTCCGTATCGATGGTAACCACCATCTCGCCTCCACAGTGATGCAGAAGCTGATCACGATACCGGGCAGGGATCGCTATTCGACCTTTTGAGTCAACGTTAATGTTATTGACGCCCCGAAACATTTTTTTTCGTTCTGCCCTTACCTTGTGCTTGCGGGGCAAATGCGGAAGATAACTTCAAACAAGGAACAGAAACCCACTTAGGGGTATCTTTATCCACTTTTTGCCACATTTACCCACTTTTCTACACGAGAGAAGATAGTGGCGTCGGTAGGCTATGTCAAGACACGAAACCCCTTAAAACACAATAACTTACGTCAATTTCACAGGCTGCTATCGAGGTGAAATATAGATGTTATATCTTACAGAGAGCTATAGCGATTACTTAAAGTAACTTGTTAAGTCTTCTTTCTTATATCGAGTTGGCATATCAAATGGATTTTTATCTGCTATTTGCATGGAATTCTTTCGACGAGGGTTGAATCTCACCCCAAAGAACCCTGAGCTGAGACTTGATGCGGGTTCCGAACCGGAATGAGCAGAGATGACCTCCACT
>CAXPUI010000596.1:0-4690 GCA_964220205.1 Candidatus Allofontibacter communis
CGACAAACCGACCCAGCTCCTGATGCGGCAAACCATCCCGCTGGAGCAAGGCGATCGCATCGTGGGCGAGGGCGGAATCGGCCTTGTTCACCTCCAGATGCTGGGCACAGCTCAGCATGCCGCTGTATACGGAATCCCATTCAGCGCCGGTTTCAAGGAGCTTGCGATAATGCAGATAGGCCACATCGAACTGCCCCTGCAGCCGCTTGGCATGGGCAACACCACAGAAAGCGGCGGCAGATTGCCGGTCGCAGTCCAGGGCCTGCAGGAAATACTGCTCTGCAAGCGCCGGTCGCTCGGTTTTCAGGGCCCAGTAACCCAGGTTGCAGTACTGCTGCGCCTGGCCAGGCTGATGGTTGAGGCTGGCATTGAACAGGGTGTGTGCCTTCTCAAGCTGCCCGTCGTCCATCTCCACGCGGCCAAGCAGTCCTAGCCCACCGGCGTTCTCAGGCTCCAGAGCCAGCGCCTCGTTCAGATAGCCCCGGCATTCCTGCCGGGCCTTTAGCCGCTGGATATGGCTGAGGCCGTTGCTGTTGGACTCCCCATAGGCAAGGTTGGCCTGCAGCAGCAGGCGAGCAACCTGGGCCTGTTGGGACTGGGATATCTGGACTTGATGCTTGGCTTGCATGGGACACCTCGTGAATACAGCCGCAATTGGGAGCGGCAAAGGTCTGCAGTTTTGGGCGGTTTGCCGTGCTTTGAGGGAGTTGTTGCGAAAGGTGTGCCAATATCGCTGAATGGGTATTCGAAGGTACGTTTTTTATTGGGAGTAACAATCCGCTAGACTAAGTTCCGTTGTCTTCAATAAACAGCCAGGATTCTTAAGATGCGCCCAGATCAGCAGGAAACTGCAGAAACCTTCCTTAGGCGGAAGGCAAAAAATCTCGAATTCTTCAAACGTAGGTTTCCGGCGATCTATAAGCACTACGGCAATTTGTTAATGAAACGAGTTGAGTTGGTAGTGAGCCCCGTTGAGTCTGATGTTGATCTGCACGTTGACGGCAAAAGTCTTTATCAGGGAAAAGCAAAGGCTGTAGGGGTGCGTGAAGCCGAAATGTTTCTGGCTGACAACGAGCCATATAAGTACTTGAAAACCTTTCGGCCGCCGCGCGCTAGTGGTTACACCTATCCGAGATTGGGTAGCAACATGATTCGGCGTTGCTTGGAAGCGTTACCGGATCAGGGAGACGAGTTTGTTGGATATCCGATGGGCAACTTCTTCCCGTTTGTCGTTTTTCTTGGCTGCGGCCTCGGATATCAGATTGAGGCGTTGGTCGATCGGGCTGATGTAGTCAATGCCCTCGTTTTTGAGCCGGATGAAGAGAAATTTGCGGCCAGTCTCTTTACCGTTGACTGGGAGTCCATTTGTGAAAAGTTTCTCTCCAGAAAAGGCTACGATATCCGGTTTGCTATCGGTGTCGACGCCACAAACCGGAGCTTGAAAGAGCTGCTGGAGCGAAACCTGAATAAGCGCGTTCCGTTGCATCCCACAATGACTATTTACTTTAATCATCAAGCGTGCGGTATTAACCGGAGTTTTGCGGAGGAAATTCGAAAAGACTTACCTACCCTTTTTGCCTCCTGGGGCAACTATGATGATGAGATGAAACGTCTGAACCACACGGCCTTTAATTTACGCGCTGGAAGCAAGTTTCTCCGAAACTCGGCTACAGGAACGTTTCACAAGCCGGTTGTGATAGTGGGCAGCGGGCCGTCTATCGATGAGAGGCTTCCCCTTATCCGTCAAAGCCGTGACAGAGTAACCCTCGTTTCTGCCGGAACTGGACTTAAAGCACTTATCAATAACGGAGTTAAGCCCGACTTCCATGTTGAACTGGATCCTGATTATCTGATTTACCAGTTGCTGAGCGATATTGGGAAAGAAAAGCTGAAAGGGATCACGCTAATTGCGGTGAACGAGATTAACGCACTTGTGCCAGAGCTTTTTGACGAGGTTTTCCTTTATGCCAAGAAGGATAATCCTGCCCCTATCGGGTTCCGTTTGGAAAGATTTGCTTTCGAGCATTGCAATCCCACATGTACTAACGCTGCTTTTGCCATTTTCCAGCAGCTCGGTTTTCGCAACTTTTTCTTGTTTGGAACAGATTATGGTTTCAAGGACAGGACGAAACATCATGCTTCAGGCTCTGTCTATGGCAGTCGGGACGAGGACAGTGAAGTTTCGGTTCTTTTGAATGATCTGGCCCAGAAGCACTTCTTGGAGGGCAAACTGATTGAGGTGGATTCCGTCGATGGTGGTAAAATTCTGACACGTTCAGATTACTTCACTGCGATGCGAAGCGTTGAAAACATGCTCCGCTGGGCCCGGGAACGTGATCATGACGTTCAAGTGTGGAATTGTGCAGACGGTGCGGTTATTTCGGGTGCGCCATGGCTGGCTCCTGAGAATTTTGAGGAGAAAATTGACCTGATTCTGAGTGATGCTGCGCAGGAGCCTATTCCCGGGGACGTAATAAGAGGGCAGGTTGAGACGCATCAGGATCCTGAGTTGGAAGAGCGATTTGCAAAAGTTGGAACCTTTATTGAAGCTAGGGTCGATCAGGTACGTGCGATTCTGCATTCAACTTCACTGCGAGGGAAGAAAGATGTTGTTAGGTTAATGTCTCCCTTGATTGATGCCTCACAGGTTGTGGAAACCCCCAAAGGTTTTGACGCTCCTCAGCCTGAGCAATTCGTTGCCCAGCACGTCTTGAGAGGCACTTTGATGCACTTTATGACTGTCGGGCTTTGTCATGTTATGGCGGCCGGCGGTGATAAAGACGCGGTGCCCGTGGCGGAAACTTGGAAGGACTCGTTTGTCGAGTTTCTTAAGGCGGTTCCTGGACACTATTCGAACGTCATTACGAATCAGCGTAGTGGAGAGGGCGAACGCTGGCTCCGGATGACCATTCATGATAGAGAAACGGCGGTTGTAGGATAAAAAAACGGGCCTCATAGGCCCGTTTTTCTAGTTAGGTCCGATTACCCCTGTAGCAACTGAAGCACCTGCTGAGGCCTTGCGTTTGCCTGCGAGAGAACGGAGAGTCCTGCCTGTTGGAGCACCTGGGTTCGAGCCAATTCAGCGGTCTCTTTGGCGAAGTCCGCATCCTTAATTCGACTGTTGGCAGCGCTCAGATTTTCGCTCGTTGTTGCCAAGTTGGCGATGGTCGACTCAAACCGATTCTGCACGGCGCCCAATTCGCTGCGCAATGAATTGATAAAAGTGAGCGCCGAATCAACCCGTATTATGGCGTCGTTGGCGCCTTCCACCGTCTTTATGTTGACTTCTTCAAGACTTCCGGTGGTCAGATAATCCGTAGAACCGGAAGCACCGAAGAGGCCGCCCGGATCATTGAGGGTGAAGGCCTCCAGAGCCTGGATCTTAACATCACCCTTAAGAGTGCTGCCCGAGGCTCCGATTTCTGCTTCACTGAAACCAACACCTGACGTGGCCACGCCTGAAACGCCCGTGCCACCTTCTGTGATTACGAGGTCCTCGCCATCCCGAACGGTGAATTTGAGGCCACTGCTGGTTTCCGTGACTTCCAGATCCTGGATGTTAGCGTCTTCAAACGCGGACGCTACATTCCCTTTCGTAATCGTTCCACCAGATGCCACATCGATCGGAATTGTGACAGGATCCTGATCGCCCACCTGTACGGTGACAGTGTATTGCCCACCTCCTGTAGCGGTGCTGTCAGGCACGTTATTGAACGTCAGTTCCTGAACGTTGGTAGCGGTCGCAAGCTCGACCCCCTGGATGTTGGCGTCGTTGATGGCGGATGCGACCTCGGTGGCAGAAGCGCCAGAGGCAGTTTCAACCGTAATTGGGTCGTTGGTGCCAACCTCGATCGAAAAGGTGCCTCCGCCGGTCGCCGGAACGGTAAGCCCGCTTGCAATCGCAATCTTGCCAATGTCCTCGGCGGTGGATCCGTTCGACAGATCGACATCAATTGTGTCACCGGCATTGGCGCCAACTTGAAAGCTCTGAACACCAAAAGAGCCATCCAGAACCTTCAAGCCGTTGAAGGTAGTCTGTTTGGCGATCCGATCGATCTCCTCAATACGCTGCTGCACTTCCTGGTCCAAGGCAATCCTGTCCGAGGCGCTGTTGGTGGCGTTCGCAGATTGAATAGAGAGTTCGCGGATGCGTTGGAGGTTTGAAATTACCTCTGCTAAAGCACCTTCAGTGGTCTGAGCCAAAGAGATGCCATCGTTAGCATTCCGTGTGGCTACGTTTAGGCCTTGAATCTGAGATTCGAACCGCGTCGAGATCGCTAGGCCGGCAGCATCATCCTTGGCGGAGTTGATGCGAAGGCCTGAAGATAGTCGTTCAAGCGCCGTATTGGCCTCACTCTGTGAGCGTTCAAGGTTACGCTGAGCGTTGAGCGAAGCAATGTTCGTATTAATTACCTGAGGCATTGTCATTCCCCTGTTCTGGGTGCCGTTGCCTGTCTGGCGAAAAAAATCAGGACCCGGCGGTTTCGTTTTACGAGCGTTGCCAAACATCAAGCGCATTTCGTGCCAGGTTTAATTTTTGAATAATAAGCAATTGAAAAATGTATGGACAAATATTTTTCTGTTGGCTTCTTGGTTGAGATGCTGCTGTGCGGTTGGCAGCTTTTTGCAGATCGGAGAGCACACGTCTGAACTCCAGTCACTCTATGCGATCTCGTTTGGCGGCTTCTGC
>CAXPUI010000597.1:0-2412 GCA_964220205.1 Candidatus Allofontibacter communis
TGAGGTCTGCAGCCGGAGAAGCAGCTGCTGTTGAAATAGAAGCAGCAACTATTCGTGAGCTGTTGAAGAAACTGGTTGAGCGATACCCTGAGATGGATCAGCATCTTGATCAGGGTATCGCTGTATCCGTTGACGGTACGATTTATCGAGATGATGGCGACATCCTCATTCCACCTGGTGTAGAAGTCGTGCTGCTACCGAGAATCCAGGGCGGATAGCCCCGATGGTAATTCACTATGTCGGCTAAGCCCTTAGCAGGCTATAGAGTGCTTGATCTCACCATCGCTCGTGCAGGGCCGACCGCTACACGACTGCTGGCTGACTGGGGTGCCGATGTCATTCGTATCGAAGCACCTCAGGCATCAGGCGACTTTACTGGAGGTGGCAATAACCCTGATACCCAGAACTTACACCGTAACAAGCGTGGATTGGGTATCGACCTTAAGTCTCAAGAAGGACTTAAGTTGTTTCTTCAACTTGTTGAAAAATCAGACATTATTGTCGAAAACTTTAGAAAAGACGTTAAGTTCAGGCTTGGGATAGACTATGAAACCGTCCGGGAAGTTAACCCGGCGATCATTTATGGCAGTATTTCTGGCTACGGGCAGGCAGGGCCCTATAGTGAACGACCTGCGGTTGATCAGGTAATTCAGGGCATGAGTGGGCTGATGTCCATAACGGGCGAGCCTGGTGAAGGTCCGATGCGTGTTGGTGTGGCCATCAGTGATACGTCTGCGGGTATGTTCCTGGGGCAGGGTATTCTCCTGGCTCTGCTACATCGCGAGAAAACAGGAGAAGGTCAGTGGGTTCATACTTCGCTCCTTGAGGCTATGCTTGCAAAGCTCGATTTTCAGGGTGCCCGTTACACCATGAACGGTGAAGTTCCGGCGCAGGAAGGGAACAACCATCCGACTAATGCACCTATGGGTCTGTTTGAATCGGCGGATGGTCTGGTTAATCTCGCTGCAAGCACAGGAAAAATGTTCAGTGCCTTCGCGACCGCTGTCGGGCATCCCGAGCTTGCAGAGGACGAACGCTTCGCCACCGCGAGACTTCGCTATGAAAATCGTCGAGAAGTCTGGCAGGCGGTCAATAAAATTACCCGCGAGATACCCACCCAGGAATTAGTCAATCTTGCCAATGCCGTGGGCTGTCCCTGCGGTCCCGTTTACAGTATCGATCAAGCCTTTGAAGATCCGCATGTGAAGACTCTGCAGATGGTTAAATCGGCCCCGCACGCGGAGCGAGGGCAGATTAATCTGGTACGCTCGCCGATCAATTTATCAGCGATACCGCAAGACAGAGAATTCCAGCGCTCTGCACCTTCTGTTGGCGAGCATAGCGATGAAGTCCTGATGGAGTTCGGCTTTGATAGAGTTCAAATTGAGGCGCTCCGGGAAGCGGGTGCAATTTAAGGGGAGTAAAGTGAAGCTTGATACTGACAAGATGTTGGCAGAAATTGACGATGGGATAGGTTGGGTAACCTTTAACAATCCTGAACGTCGAAATGCGATATCGCTTGAAATGTGGGATGGTCTTGCGGTTATTCTGGAAGCCTTCCAGGCTGATCGATCCGTTCGTGTGGTTGTACTCAAAGGTGCAGGTGATCAGGCTTTTGTGTCGGGTGCTGATATATCGGAGTTCGATACCAAGCGATCGACAGCAGCGCAGAAGGACACCTATGGCAAGACGATGTCTGCTGCGAACCGTTGGCTTGCGAAGCTGGACAAGCCGATGATTGCGATGATCCAGGGGTATTGTATTGGCGGTGGCTTGGCGACTGCTCTTAGTGCGGATATCCGGTTTGCGACGCCGGACTCAACGTTTGGTATTCCAGCAGCCAAGTTGGGTCTCGGCTACGAGTATGAAGGTCTTGTCAGACTTTCCCAACTGGTTGGTCCGGCTCGGGCGAAAGATATCATGTTCAGTGCGAGATTTATGGAGGCGAGCGAGGCGCTGGCGATGGGGCTTGTCAATCGGATCTGCGAGAGACAGGACCTTGAACGGGAAGTCAGGGAATATGCCGCGCTGGTTGCTGCCAATGCACCGCTTACTGTCAAGGCAGCCAAGGCCGCGATCAACGAGAGTCAGAAAGATCCCGCGCACCGTGACTTAACGACCATCCGGACGATGATCGACACCTGTTTCGATAGTGATGACTACAGGGAAGGTCGGCTGGCTTTCAAGGAAAAGCGTAAACCAGAATTCAAAGGGGCATAATCAAGGGACTGTGCTTGATTCTCGCACTGTTGGTAGCGGCAGACGCCTGCGCCGGTGGAGGTACGCCCAGAGTCCGTGACGCCACAGCGAACGTTTCGACCGTGTCGTTGAACTCGTCGTCAATTTCGTGCCGAACTTGCGGCTAAAGCAATAAACCATTTCCTTGTTGCTTTGATAATGACAACGACAAGG
>CAXPUI010000598.1:0-13046 GCA_964220205.1 Candidatus Allofontibacter communis
CTGCCCAGATTGTCGCCATGATGCAGACTGCCATGGCAAATCCGGATACCACCATCATCATGGCGCATGGCCTCGGTCATCACTATGGCGAGCTCATTAACGTGAAGATTCTGCGTAATGCGCTGCGAATGAATTTGGACAATCTTTACATTGATCTTAGCGCAACACTGACCAATTACCCCCCGGGTTCACCTCGATTCGATGATTACATTTGGCATCTGCGCCTGATTGGTGCAGACAAGATTCTCCTTGGTTCCGACTACCCGGCGGACACACCGAAAAACACAATAGATGCTTTTCTAAAGATGGGCTGGACGCCGGAAGAACAGCAAATGATTCTGAGCGGCAACGCCGCCAGGTTGTTTAAGTGAGTTGAGTCAAGGATCGCGGTCCAGGTAGGTGGTGGCGTGCTTTAAACGCCAGCAGAGGAGTAGAGTAATTGAGGGTGCAGTGCCTTCTGCGCGTCTCAATGTGAGAATTACTTTTTATCCGATGCGAATATCCAGGGGATTAACCATGAAACGCAGAGACTTTCTCGCCGCAACCACAGCTGCCACAGCAGCAGCTTCTGTGCCTTCAGTTCTTGCTGCAGGGAAAGCAGGCGCCGAAGTTTTAGATAAAGCCTGGCCGATTCGGAATACCGAGAGCTTTGCCTTTCATTCGAAAGCGGTGGGTGACAGTCTAGCGGTCGGCGTCTGGCAACCCGCTGGTTTAATCCTGCAGATGCTCGGTACAACAGAGATGCCACCGCTGGATGTTGTCTACGTGCTGGATGGTTCCTTCTTCCTTGGTATGGCTTCCGCAATTGCCTATCTGCAACTGGGTGACCTGGTCAAACCCGGGTTTCCACCATTGCTGCTGGTCGGTGTTGATTATCTTGAAGGTAAACCCAACGGCCGAACCAGGGATTACACCCATACCGACCTGGCGTACCCGCTTGCTCCTGGAGAGACGCCACCTGAGGAGACTATAGGCAGCGCGGATAATTTCCTGAAGTTCTTGGAAGAAGAACTGGATCCGATGATTCGTTCACGTTACAAGGTCAGCGAAAATCCTGCCGGGATCTTGGGTGATTCCTATGGAGGTACGTTTACGTTCCACGCCTTCAGGCGGCAGAGCAAACTGTTCAACAAGTACTGGCTCGGTAGTCCTGGATTATTTACCACTGGTGTCGACTATATTGGAACGCTTGCCAAAATGCTGGAGGGCGAACTCGTCCATGACACAAAGATGTATCTGTCATTTGGTGGCCTCGAGGCTCATGGCGGTGTTCCGTTTTATGAAGACATGGGACGTAACTACATTAGCCTGGTCAGTACCCTGAACCAGGCTAAAAACTCTCAACTGGAGTTTGCATCCAAGATTTATCCGGACCACACGCATACAACTATTATTGCACCGGCTCTCAACGATGCGTTGTTGTATCTCTACGGGCCGCATTTACCCAGGGACTGAGAACAGAAGGCCCCTTAATCAATAGTTTTATCAAGGGGCGAGTATCTTGATCGGTCCGTTACCGATCTTGATTGCATCAACCTGTGAGGATCTCATCAAACACCCGCATAATGTTGCCGCCAAGGATAGAGCGGATGTCCTCTTCAGTGTAATTCAGATGCGTAACCATCCAGTGCTTCATAGAAGAGGTTGAGGTTGTTCTGCCATAACTCATGCATGGAGCAGCCGGGGAACAGCATGTCGGCGACGATGCTGTCTTTTACTAGTTCATCAAAGTCCATCAGCCTCAACTCTTAATCAAAGGTTCTATCAAGAAACCTGCGAACGATGGAAAGCGCTCGCTCTGGCTTGATCGCATCAAGGTGACCTGCACCCAGAATCCAGTGAATCTCCCAGCCCATGTCCCGTAACTCGGTTTCAACCTGCCGAATTGGTTCTGCCAACTCGGTTTTGTATTGCTCTGGAAGACCCTGCCCCGTGTCATTACTGCCCATGAATACCATTCGCGGAATATGAATCTTTGCAACTTTTTCACGCTCCGGCCAGTCAGTCAGTGGTTCATAAAAACCGACGGATTGATTCGCGAACTTTCGACTGATCTCAACACCTGCCATTTCCGGCAGGTTTTTGGCCATGTCTTTGACGACCCAGGTCATACGCTCGAAAGGTGCGTTGAGTGGCGGAAACCCTCCGACCATAAGCGCTGTTAGCCGATCTGAACGGGTCGCCATCTGGACGCCAACCGCCGCACCAAAGGAATAACCGATCCAGGCGAACTTTTCTGCGCCTGCTGCGTCGGCGACCAGTTCATACTCCTGCACCAGGCGATCCGGTGTCATATCGAGCCCGATCGGGTTTGGTGTTTGCCCCATACCACGCGGGTAATCAACCAGGATCAGCCGGTACCTGTCCTTCAGCCCATTAATCCACTCATCTGTTGGGTCTTTTAGACCCTGATCCTCAAGCTGCGTCATGCGCAGGGAGGCATAAAAGTGAGGGCCCATCAGCACGTTGGGTCCATCCGGATTACCATAGACCCTGTAATAGATCCTGGTGCCGTCTTTGGCAATAGCATGCCCCTCTTCATACTCGTCTGCGAAAGCAAGATTGAGTGTGAAGATCAGAACTGCGATGACCTTAGTGAAAATGCGCATTGGCTTATTCCTTATGGTTGTAGTTGCTATGGTTGCAGTTGCTCAATCAACCAGTTCTTCTTCAGTTCGTAGTTGTAAACGGCAGACTTACCGAAGAAACCATGGCCGCTATCCGGGTAGGTCATGGTGTCGTGGTGAATGCCCGCTCGAATCAGAGCTTCTGACATCTTGTAGTAGTCTTTCTGGGTGCCAGTGTCGTTCAGGCCACCGGTCATCAGGAGTTTGCCTTTCAGTTGGGGAGCCAACTGCAGGGCATCAGCCTTGTCATAGATCTCTTTGTCGTCGGCGGGCATACCCAGATAAACCTCATACAGGGTTAACCCCCTGGAGTCATAGCCGGGGACTTCGGCAATACCCGCCTTGTAGAGATCGGGTGCCTGTACCAGGGCCCTGAAAGTAAAGTGGCCCCCCCAGGATGCGCCCATGATGCCAACACGATCCAGATCGATGTAGCTGAACTGTTTCCCCAACTGCCTGATAGCGCCGGCATGATCGTCTATTTCAAACTGACCCCAGTTGCGGTAGATGACATCGTGGAACGCCTTTGAGCGTCCCGGTGTCCCTCGGCCATCCAGAGTGAGAGTGATAAAGCCCTGTTGCGCAAGCGCGCGGTTAAAATTAAACATGGGACCGAAAGGTCCGCTTTGAACACCAAAATCCATGGTGCGCCATGTGGTTTGTGGTCCGGCGTAGATATATTCAACCACCGGGTATTTTTTTGTGGGATCGAAGTCGAAGGGGTAGTTGATGGTAACCCAGAGATCCGTTTCACCGTCGGCTGCTTTTACGACAACTTCCTTGGATGGAACCCAGCCGAAATCTTCCAGCGCAGTGATGTCGGCTTTGCTGAGGCTCTGCACCAGGGTACCGTCACTGCTGCGCAGCACCGTTTCAGGTGACACGTCGACACTGGAAAATGTATCCGTGAAATAGTCCGCACCGGGAGCCATGTTGATGCTATGGCGACCGTTGCCTTCGGTCAGTTGGGCGATGGCGCCACCTTTCAGGCTGACTCGATACAGGTGATTGTCATAAAGTCGTTCAGGATCGCCATGGGCCTGGAAGTAAACCCAGCCACCTGCCTGGTCGATAAGATTCACGGCTATCACCGGGAAGTTACCTTTGGTCAGTCGATGCTTTAGCTTGCCGCCCATGTCATACAGGTAGAGGTGATCCCAGCCATCGCGCTCAGACCGCCAGACGAAACCTGAACCATCAGGCAGGAGCCAGAAACCTGTATCAGTGGCCCAGATGGCTTCGTGCTGATTGGTCAGGAAGGTCTCGGACTTCTCCATCATGATGGGTCTGACTGCACCGGTGGCAGGGTTGGCGCCGAGAATTTCTACCTGCGTCATCAGCCGATCATAGCGCGCAAAAATCAGCTCGCTGCTGTCTGGTGTCCAGGTCAGGGGCCGGATGTACTGGTCAGTGGTATCACCGAGATCCACTTTAACCGGGTTACCGCCACGCACATTCAGAATGTACAGTTCATCACGGTTTAACTTTCCGCCCGCCGGTATTGTCAGAACCTCGGTCGTCTCTTCCAGAGGTTTCAACCACTTGATGGTGGGTATCCGGGCCATGCCGGTGGTGTCCGACTTGATCGCGACCAGTCGCTCGGCATTTGGCGACCAGGCTTGCCACTTAACAGCTTCCATCAACCAGAAGTGATCATCAGTTCCGTCGTCAGTTAACATGACATAGCGACCATCAACCGATGCTCGCAGAGCAACATTGTTGTCTTTGGTGGAGGCAAACCATTTGAAGTCAGGTGAGGGGCTTTCATAAGTCTGCGTGGCGCCCAGTCCAGTAAAGCTTTCCTGGTAGAAAGCTTTTGGCGTTACACGGGACTGCTCGCTGATAAGGTAATCAGTAAAGTCCCAGGTCGAAAGGGCTGGCTGTTTCGTTGCTTCGTAGGTGTCGAGATTGAACAGCAGATTTATGCCAGCAATAACGAACTGCACCTGGTCAGGAGCAACGAAAGCCAGCTGCGCGAAAGGCACACCCTGGCCTGCGGGCTCATAACCCAAAGTACCCGTCAGTGCTGTACGCAACTTTTCAACATCAAAGAGTTCTGTCTTTGTATTTTCAGCCGGGTTAACGCGGTAGATCACTCGATCTTGCGGACCACCTTCGGCATACCAGAATTCGGGACCTGCCAGAATCCAGCCAGGCGTGAGCTGACCACCCTGGACCATGGAACCAAATTCCAGGTACTTCTGGTAGGCGGCATCGCGGTCGTCGTTTGCGGCCTGCGTCAATGGCAGAAACAATGCACTGAATAGCGTGAAGAGAGCCAGTCTTGTCACGGCGTTTGTCGGCAGTAGTTTGATGTTAAGGAGACGCAATAGTAAGAGGACAACCCCAATTGTGCGATTGCGGGTGATAGCGGGTTTCAGCGTCTTTTAAACTACGAATCAGATAAGTCAGAGGATTACCTGATGTTCAGAGTCTTAAATTTGCTTCTCCTGCTTTCATGTCCCCAGCTCGTGTTTGCGGAAGCTGAGCCCTGGCGCCCGAATTGGCTGGCCGACGGTGAGTTTGTTGTCGCCGATGGCGCCTGGGGATTGCCTAAAAGTCAGGCCCTGGCCGTAGGGAATAAACATGCTATCGCTGGCACAAGCGCGCCTTTCGCCATCCGCGCCGGCCTTGACGCTCTGGAGCAGGGTGGCAGTGCAGCAGATGCAGCCATGACCACAGCGCTTGGCCAGATCGCTATTTCTGTGGGCAGTTGGGTCAGCTACGCCGGTATCTTTCAGATGCTCTACTACGATGCTGCCACCGGCGAGGTTTCGAACATTAACGCAAGCTGGAGCACGGTGCTGGATGAGGCGGACCCGATGTCGATTCCGGCGCCAGCGTTTATGACAACCGGCGATATGCGGTCACCATCGACGGGTAATGTCAACGGGCGAGCAGTGCTTGTACCCGGCTTTATGAAAGGTCTGGAAGAGGTCCATGAGAAATACGGCAAACTTACTTTTGCCAGCCTGTTTGCACCTTCCATCTACATTGCAGAAAAAGGTATGCAGGTTTCACCTGAACTTGAAGGTTACTTCGAGTGGCGTAAGGGTCCGCTGTCACGGCTTGAAGAGACGCAGAAAACTTTGCTCAAAGCTGATGGTTCCATCTACAAGGCGGGTGAAATCTTCAAGCAACCCGCGCTCGCGAAAAGCCTGCGCCGCATCGCCAGGGAAGGTGCGGCCTACATGTACGAGGGTGAGTGGGCAGAAAAGTTTGTTGCGGCAGTTCAGGCTGATGGTGGCAAATTGTCAATGCAGGATCTGAAAAACTATAAGGTCATTTGGGATGAGCCTCTCAAGACCGAGCACAACGGTTACGAGGTGCTGGGTTCAAGCTCCATGGGAGGGAGAAATGTCATCACCGCGCTTAACCTCGCCCGAGACGCCAAGATTAGAGAGCGCGGGCACTATTCACAAAGCGGGGATGTGCTGCACGACATGGTGCAGATTGCCAATAAGAGCGCGTTTGGCGGCCTGACTCAGGCCGATGCAGGCGGCGGCCATTCCGATGCCATAGTTGCCGTTGATCAGTGGGGCAACGTTGCCGCCATCACGCACTCATTCAACGGCATCTGGTGGGGTGAACTTGGTATGGTCATCGATGGCATCACTATCCCTGACTCCGGTTCGTTACAGCAGGCCGGTGTTGCTGCGGCTGGTCCCGGCAACCGAATGCCTGATCCGATCGAACCCGTCATGGTGATGCAAAAGGGCAAGCCGGTGTATGCCTTCAGCTCAATTGCCAACGGTCTGCACTACCATACGGTGACTGCGCTGATTAATACACTGGACTTCGGCATGGACCCGAAGTCGGCGATTGATACTCCCTCATTGCTGAATCCAGGTTTCGCCGTTGCAGCCGATATCAACAGCGCTGCTTTGCTGAAAGGTGAATATGATTCGGCGGTCTTAAGAGAAGCCCGGGCGAAAGGAACCAACATCCGTGAAGTCGATATGGAAAATGCCTTCTGGGAAGGGGTAGGCATCGTGGTCGGTCTGGAAGTTGATAGTGAGCAGGGCCAGGTCAGGGCCGCGGCGCCTTACTTTGGACCAGGGGCATCCCACGCGAGGTAAGACAGCTAAAAGTCCAGCTGCCCTATAACCGCAGACGTGAGGCGTGGTGAGTTTCAGTGCGTCTCTTTGAGAGACGAAATTGCGAGATGCAGTAAATGACTTTGAATAATCTTGGGCTGCCGGTCAAACCATTGCGAGATGTTACCGAGGAAGAAAGGCAGGCCCTCGCCACTGATGGTGTTGTCATTGTCAGGGGTGTCTTGCCCGATGAGTGGATCGAACCCCTGAGAGGTGCTGTTGACGATCTGCTTGCGCATCCCGACTATCTCGAGCGTGGTTCGACGCCTGAGTCTGCAGCAGTCATGGGTGGCACCATGGTAAACGGCTTTATGGGCTGGATGTTGAATGATGTCTTTGAGGCGTTGGCGACTCATTCACCGGCTTCAGAGATTGCCAAACAACTGTTGCCGGGCCAGTCCGTTCAGTATTTTTACGATCAGATGTTTGTAAAACGACCGGGGGTTGATAGCGGCACGCCCTGGCACAGGGATCGAAACTACTACGCCATTAATGGCAAGGACTTTGTTTCGATCTGGGTGCCGTTTGATCCTGTGCTGTCACATGAAACCGCGCTGACTTACATCAAGGGTTCGCACTTGCATGAAGATGTGCTGGATCAGTCGGGTAACGTGATTAAAGGCGGGCATTCGCCAGTGGGTTTCTTCGGTGAGATGGACAGTGAACCCGAGGGTGTCGACAGTGTTTCGTGGGACATCAATATCGGCGATGTTGTGATTCACGATCTGAATACAGTTCATATGGGCGGTTTTGGTCGAACCAATACTGCACTCAGGAGAGCGGTTGCTCTAAGGTACCTTGGTGATGACATCAGGTTTAATGAAAGTCTGCCTGGAATTCCCAACATGCCGGAGTTGCTGGATCGTTACCGCACTCGTTGGCCAGAATTTCAGATGATCGATGGTCAGAAATATGACTCCGAGGCCTTCCCCCTGGTGAAATAGTCACGATATGGCTTTCAACGCCATGTTGGCCGATAGTGTGTATGACTGTATTGGTGGATAACGTCTATGGAAGCACTCAGCACAGAACAGGTTGAGCAGCATGCAGCAGAAATCGAGGAGAAAGGTTTCTCTGTCATGGAGAACGCCATTCCTGAAGATTTCCTGCTAGAGATCATGGCAGAGCTAGAGCGGCTCCAGCAGGTGCGCCCCGGTGGGGACATTCCACCGGCGCCGTTTACCGGTTTTGTCACCCGTCGTTGGTTTGATGTGTTGAATGATGGCGACGTCTGGCAGCGAGTCGCAACACATCCCTGGATTCTTCCCGTTCTTAACAAGGTTCTGGGCGATGGTTTTCTGCTCTCAACAATGGGCACCGCGGTGGTTGGTGATGGTGAAGAGGCCCAGACCATCCACGGCGATGACATGTTGTATGCCATGCCGAGGCCACATCCCAACCTGGTGTGTAACACGATGTGGGCACTGTCCGATTTCACCGAAGAGACTGGTGCAACGCGGGTTGTTCCCGGTAGTAACAATCTACCGGATGATCCCGACCTGATGTCGAGTTACGATACCGTTCCCCTGGAAATGCCGCGCGGCAGTATCGCTTTTGTTGTTGGCACCTGTTACCACGGTGCCGGTAAAAACACGTCAGGTAAAGATCGACATGCCCTGACGATTAACTATTGTCGCGGCTCCATGAGGCAACAGGAAAACCTGATGCTGGGTGTTCACCCGTCACGCTTGATGACCTTCCCGAAGGAACTGCAGGATATCCTCGGGTTTAAGTTATTCGGCGGTGCAGGACATATCTTTGCCCAGGACCCACGGGTCGAAATGGAGCGGCACTATGGTGATTCAGGTCAGGATGATCCGTATCTCGAGCGCCGTGATGGCCTGCACACTGAACGTACAGGCATTGAAACAGGGTAATCAGTAGTTTTTCGACAACCACTCTTTAATGATTGGTACCTGTACTTCCGGCGATCCACCGTCCAGGTGATTCTTGCCGGGCACAATGATCACATCCCAGCCCAGCTCCTCGAGTTCCGCCTTGTTGTTAACGATGATCTGACCCATATGAGTCAGTGGCTCACCGTTCAGGGTTGGCAGATCCTGGTCGCCGATCCACGAGAGTCGTGGCATCTTCAGGGCACCCTGAATGGCTCGGTCGTTGAAACTCTCCAGTGCCATATAAAAGGTATTGAACTGACGGCCCGATTCTGGGGCGGACATCGGCGGCAAGCCGTAGAGGGAAGTTGGCTTCTCTATCTGGGTTTTTGTGGCAAGCCGCATATCGTCATAAATACCATCGAGCGTTGGGAAACCGCCACAGGCAAGTGCCTTCATCCGTTCAGTCCGCAAGGCAATCTGTAAACCGCAGACACAACCCCAGGAAAAACCTGCCCAGGCAAATTCATCGGCGCCTGCTGCATCGGCGACAGCAAGGTAGTCCCGGGTCATGGTCGCCGGTGTGAGAGTGTACATCTTCGGGTCCAGGCCAGGGTATTCAACGAAGATCAATCGATAGTCGTCACCCAGTTCATCAATGTATTTCTGTTTTGCGGTGCTGAAAGACTCCTTGAAGGCATCCGGCACCTCGATACCATAGGCCAAACTCATCGGTCTCGGCCCGGCAGTACCAGTCCCCAGCATCAGGAACTTGTCGCCTTTACCGTGGACTTCGTAGTAGATCGGCAGACCATCGTGGGCGATGGCGATATCTGCATTAACGTTCAGGCAGAAAAAGCCGAAGCAGGTAAGAACAAATAGTTTCAGTTTCATAAAGTTTTCTCCTTAATTGAGATTCTCAATGTCTACCGGCGTGATATCACCGGCAGGTTTGATGGCCAGGTGCCGCAGGCCAGTGGTTGTTTGGCCATCGGTTACTTCACGTATCGGTCAAACCATTCAATCATGGCACTGGACCGAAAGCGGCGCAGCGGCGGTGGGCCACCAATCTCCGCGCCATGACTGCAGTTGGCCAGGCGCAGAAGTTCCACAGTACAACCGGCATCGTTCATCACCTGGTACATTTGCTCGGCCTGCTCCATCGGGCAGCGAATGTCATTCTCGCCCTGGATCAACAGCGTTGGTGTCTTGCATTTGTGAGCGTGCGCAAGCGGTGACAGTTCCCAGTAGCGTTCCGGGTTCTCATGAGGTTTACCTTCCATCTCAAGGTTGATCAGCATGGGTCCGGCATCTGACACACCCCACATGGAGAACATGTTGTAGAGACCCTGTTCCGGAATCGCTGCCTTGAACCGGTTCGTGTGGCCAATCAGCCACCCCGACAGGTGCCCGCCACCGGAGACTCCTGTGACCGCCAGCTTGTCCTTGTGGGCGATTCCCATACGGATCAACTTATTCAAAAAGGCGTTGAAGTCCTCGAACTCGGGGTGACCCCAGCAACCGACAATCGAACTGGAAAACTCAGAGGTATAGCCGGTTGATCCGCGAGGGTTGCAGTAGGCAACCGCGTAACCGGCTCCGACAAACTCGTGCATGTCAGCCATGAAGCTGTCGCCGAAACCGGCGTGTGGTCCGCCGTGAATATAGAGAATGGTTTTGTAGGGTGGTCGTACATGTTTTGGCTTATAAACCCAGCCTTCAATTTCAACGCCTGGTGCGCTGCGGACCGTCACGCGCTCGAAATCCGGCATGTGTATTCTGCTGAGCCATTCACCGTTGTGGTCGGTCAGCTGTCGCTCTTCACCGGAGGCGATGTCGTAGATTGTGAGTTCAGGCGGGTGATTGTGATCCTGTTTCGCGAGCAGCAGGGAATTGTCGTTACCGGCAATAATGGTGCGCATGCAGGGGCCAGTCAGTACAGCGTCCGCGCGTTCTTTACCTTTAATGGCGATATTGAAAACCTGAGCTTCACCACCGGCCGCAACATTGATAAAGACAGATTTACCATCGGCTGCCGGAATCATTTTTGCCGGGTTGCGGGCAGCCGGGGAGTTAACCTGGAAGAATGCGCCGACACCGAGGTCTCGCGCAGCACTGTGAGACCGACGTTTTTTGCCGTCCTGGTCGGCAACTGTTCTTAGATGGGGATGTTCAGCCATCCGGGCACCGGCAGAAAAACCGATGCGGTCACCTGCCCAGAAGAAATCGGTCAACATGGTGTTTGCAACAATTACACGTTCCGTTGTGCCACTGACAACTCGTAATGTGGATTCGAAGAACCCGTTGCTCTCTTCGAAGGTGGAGACATAGCCGAGTTCTTTACTGTCAGCAGACCAGTGAATGGCAGTGATCATACCGCCACCACCGGAGCGGGCTTTAGGTTTGCCGCCTTTAGCCGAAATCGAGTGTAAGGTTTGCGTGACCTTGTCCACATAGCCAACTCCGTCCATGCGCCAGAAGGATCGGGTCACCCTGACATGATCATCGGGTCCGGGAGGTGCAGGGGGTGCATTAAGCGCGGCAAAGGCGATGGTTTTACCGTCGGGTGACAATTCAAATAATGTCACACCCTGAGGCAGACTGGTGATTTGCTCGGCTTCGCCACCACTCAGGGACATCCTGTAAATCTGGTTCACGCCGGATCGATCGGATGTGAAGTAAACAAGGTCGCCATCGGGACCGATCTGAGGATTGCCTTCGTTACCGGTTCCCGGTGTCAGGCATCGCGGCTCGCCACCATCAGTGGCGACGGACCAGAGTGAGGTCACTTGTTTTTCCTCGTCGCCGGAACCGGTGGTCTGCGACAGGACATAAACAGCGTGGCGCGAGTCTTGGGAAATGGCGCCACCGACAACATAACTGGCGTTTTGAATATCGTCCTGCGTCATGGGTTTGGATTGTTGCCTGGCCATAATTTGCTCCTTATTGTCTTTTGCATAAATGTTAACTACATCATCGAGACGGGTGGTGAGTCGATGTCAACACCGGTTGGAGGTTCCACACCCAGCAGGTGTTCAACAAAATAGTCGAGCTGTCGCTGGATCACATAATTGTCCGTAACTCCGCTGTGAGGCCGGTTTGGCAGATACATCAGATCATAGGGTTTATTCGCCTTGATGAGTGCATCGATCAGCCTGAATGCCTGATTCTGAGGTACGTTTTCATCCATGTCGCCATAGATGATCAGCATTTTGCCCTTGAGGTTACCGGCGAGACGAGTGATATCAAGCTTCTCGAAATTGTAGGGTTTCTCGTCGGGCCTGGTGCGTATCTGTCCGTCGTCTGCATATTTCGGTACGCCGGTGTTGGCTTCAAAGCCGGGATAAAGCGCCGCGTAGTCATAGACGCCGGCTCCGGTAATTCCTGCATGGTAGAAGTCGGGCTGACTCAGCATGGCCTGGGCGGTAAAAGTGCCGCCCCAGGACCAGCCGTAGATGCCAACCCGGCTGGTGTCCATTTCCGGATACTTATCGGCCAGCTGATTGATGGCGGCCATATGATCTTCAATACCGACACGCGTAAATTCGACGTAACCCGCATCCCTGAAAGCGTTGTCCCTGAGAGGAGTGCCTCGACCGTCGGTCGTGACAACGGCGAAACCGAGTCGGGTCAGTGCATGTCTGCCGATGGGGTTTCGAGCCATCACCGCCTCCATGAAGTTGCGCGGCGCCACGATGACCTGTGGGCCCCCGTAAACAGCATCGATAACCGGATGTTTGTCATTGGGCAGGGATTTCTTCGGTGGGAAGTAAACGGTGTAGATATCGGTTTCGCCGTCTGCGGCTTTAACTGCCTGACGAACCGGCGCCAGCCAGCCAGCCTCATAAAGCGCTGACGCATCAGCTTCCTCGAGTATGCAGATCAGGCTGCCATCCCGTGTCGAACGCAGGGCAGTCACGGGGGGTGTATCAACGGTTGACCAGGTATCGATAAACACGTCCTGCGAAGTGTTAATAAGGGACGCGGGTCGCGGGATGCTGAACAACATGACAAACATATCGGTCATATCCGGCGGAAAGAAGTGATCAGCATCTTCCTCTGTCAGTAATGTGATCTCGCCACCATCGAATGATGCCCTGTAAAGGTTTCGATAATA
Organism: Candidatus Allofontibacter communis; assembly: GCA_964220205.1. Classification (GTDB taxonomy): domain Bacteria; phylum Pseudomonadota; class Gammaproteobacteria; order Pseudomonadales; family Azotimanducaceae; genus UBA9659. The sequence continues at coordinate 12,677 of CAXPUI010000598.1, forward strand.
GGGATCTCGGCCTGCCTCTCTGGCGCCGGCAGTAAAGTAGATTTCCCGGCGTGCTTCGTCGACTTCGTGGATATCCTGCACCAGCCAGTTACCGCTGGTGATGCTGTTCTTCAGTTCACCGGTTTGACCGTCGTAGAGATAAAGTTGCCCCGAGCCCTCTCGGTCGGAATACCAGATGACTTCAGCGCCGTCACCGATCACCCTGAAGTTGCCCTTGTTGTACTCAACCGTATTGCTCATCGCATGTGTTTCGGCAACCTCCTCGATGAGAGCTCTGCTTTCACCTGTTGTCAGATCTGTACTGAACAGGGATAGTCGTTTGCTGCCGATGGTGCGGGCGACAATGAATGCCTGCCCGCGCTCGACACTC
>CAXPUI010000599.1:0-9887 GCA_964220205.1 Candidatus Allofontibacter communis
GCTCTGAAAAATGAGTATCGCCATGGTTGGGAGGTCATCGCATCCGGCGAGACCAAGGCAGGTGCGACCCGATTTGCCGAAGGTAAGGGCCGTCACGGGGACTTCTCAGATATCTGATTCGCCCCAACGATTCCAGTAAGTAACTTCACGGGCAGGGAGACGGTCTGCCGGCCTGAGCTTCGCCCCAAGCGTGTAGGCTGCAGGCAACATGACCGTCTGGGTAACCCCTTCCGGTACACCCAATATCTTCGCAATGGCATCGGGACGAGCTGAAAGCAAACTGGTCCAGGTTGTACCAATACCACGGGCCCGCATCGCCAGCATCAGAGACCAGGCAGCAGGCAAAATCGAGCCAAAGAATCCAACCTGGCCAGACAACTGCTCATCGGGTTCTCCTATCGCATAAACCATGATCATGCAGGGAATCTCATGGAGCCTGCTCATCAACGCACGATGCGTGGATTTAAGTTCCACACCGCGCGTTGCTGCAATGTCCAGCATAATGTCACAGTAAATCTCCGCTATCTGTGCCTTGGGCTCCGGTTCTGTAACCACGAGGAAACGCCAGTTCTCGCCTGCCAGACCGGTTGGCGCCTGCACTGCCACATCGATACACGCTTCGATATCTGCACGACTGATTGGCCGGTCATAATCCAATTTCCGCCGCACGGATCTCGCCGATTTAAGGATGTAGTCAAAGTCTTCCAGGGGAATATGCATGACCCGAAGGGTAACCCTCATGCATTGATGAGACAAACCCTCTATTATTGCAGCTGCGAACAGATGAGATAGAGCAGTGCAGAAAGAAGCCCCCATTAACGTTCTGGGACTTGAACTGGTTCCCTGTGGTAACGACCCTGTAACGGGTTTTTTTCGTGATAGCTGCTGTAACACCTGTGCACAGGACATCGGCTCTCACACTGTCTGTGTCGAGGTAACCGCTGACTTCCTCCAGTACTCGAGATTTGTCGGTAACGACCTCTCTACGCCACACCCGGAGTTCGAATTCCCCGGTCTTAAGGCCGGCGATCGATGGTGCTTATGCGCGGCCCGCTGGCTGGAGGCGCAGGAGAAAGGCATGGCGCCCCGCGTTAACCTGGCAAGCACCCATATCAAGGCCCTGGACGTAGTCCCCTTCGAACTCCTCGAAGAACACGCTATCACCCCCTGAAACATCGTGACGGGAAACCTCAGACCTCAGCAGGTGCACGTCTGGCACCTGGAAATGAAGCAACCGCCAACGGAGCGACCAGTTACACAAAAGCTCTACGAGCTTAAACAGGCCAAAAAGCCACTACCGGAACTGAATCGGTTTCTCTATGCGGCAGTCGGCGCACCCTGGATGTGGCACTTACGACTGAACTGGAGCTGGCAGCAGTGGTCCAATTTGCTTCACCGCATGGATATCGAGACCTGGGTCGCTTATCAGGATGCTACTCCCGTTGGGTATTTTGAGCTGGAAAAACAAGCGGGGAATCAGGCGGAGATTGCCTATTTCGGATTGATACCAGAGTTCATCGGCCAGGGTCTTGGCAAAGCACTACTGGAGGACGCGATCGACAAAGCCTGGCAGCTCGCTGAACGGCGCATCAGGCTGCATACCTGTACCCTTGATCATCCGGCCGCTCTCCCCAATTACCTTGCACGGGGCTTCTCCATCTTCAAAGAAGAGGATTTTGAAGAAATGCTGCCGGCAATGCCCCTGGAGGCCTGGCCCGGAGCAAAAAAAAGCGCCAACAAAAGCGTCATCAAAGGAACTAACAACGAGGTCGAGAACCCTGTATTCAGGTGATGACGGATGTCAGTTCATCTCTAAAATCAGGATGCGCGATAGCGATGAGTCTTCGGGCTCTCTCATTCAGCGACGCATCCTTGAGAACAGCCGTGCCAAATTCCGTAACAACGATATCAACATCAGTACGCAGTGCAGTCACGACCTCAACTCTCGGCACTATTCTTGACACGCTGCCACGGCGCGCAGTTGAAGACATGGCAACGATGGATCTCCCTCCTCTGGACATTTTCGCGGCACGCATAAAATCCACCGAGCCACCTGTTCCGGAAATCTGACGACCACCGGCCACTTCCGCGTTGACCTGCCCATGCAGATCGACTTCGATGGCAGAGTTCACTGAAACAAAGCTGTCCAATTGAGCAATAACAGAGGCTTCGTGAGTGTAGTCAGCACTCCTGAACGAAACAGTCGATGCAGAGTCCGAGTAGGCCAGCCATTCCAGAAGGGCTTCTGATCCCAGCGCCATACCCAGCACATGTCTATGTTGGTCAATGCCCTTCCGGCTACCGGTGAGATTACCATTTTCGATCAGCTGCATGACGCCATCGTCCATCAATCCACCATGGAAACCCAGATCCGACCTTTCACCAAGGTTATTCAGGATCGCGGCAGGTACTGCACCAATACCTGTCTGAAGACAATCACCATCCCGGATAAGACCGGCTATCAACGAGCCTATTTGCGCAGACGTATCATCAGGTTCCGCCAGCGGATAGGTGGGCACACCACCATGGCAAGGGATGATGAGTTCTGCAGCGGCACAATCGACTTCAGGCGCTGTCTGCGATGCGACGAAATCCAGGTTTTCCTCGATAATCACCTTCTTGGCATTGCCCAAGACAGCCCCTACGTAGTCCAAATTAGGCCCGAAGCGCAAGACTCCGTCCTGGTCACGGGCGGCCTGGAGCAGAGCAACATCCAGCCTGGTACTTTTCAGGTAATCAAAAATCGCCCGCATGTGCATGGGCACAAACTCGACACGACCGTCGGCGAGACCTGGCTGCAACTGCGGTGCCATGAAAAAACTGCGCTGCGTGGAGTCAGGGACAAGCGATGAGAAATCACGCTGGTTAACGACGCCTAGAGGTTGTTGGATAAAATGCAGACCGTTCAGCTGCTCACGATTCTCATCGATCAGCTCAACCAGGCCACGCGGCTCAGCACAACTGCCCGCAACATAAACCCGGGAACCGGGGGTAAGACAGGCAAGAAAGTCATCTACTGCAGACATGCCACGCACTTTAGCGCCAATTATGGTTGATTGGTATCCGCTCGAGTCCCAGGGAACAGCTGTCTAGACATCGATACCCGGGCTACCGGACACAAAAAAGCCTCAGATCGTTAAGATCTGAGGCTTTAATAAGCCTGTAACGGTCAGAAAGTCAGGCTTTGACAAATTCCGGGTAGGCCTCGACGCCACACTCACTGACATCAACTCCCTGGAATTCCTCCTCTTCACTGACGCGGATTCCGAACGTCACTTTCAGGAGCAACCAGACGATGGAACTGGCAACGAACACCCATCCAAAAATAGTCAGTGCACCGGCTATCTGGCCAACGAACGTCACATCCGAATTCGTGAGGGGAACCAGCAATAGCCCCAGCAGACCGCATGTGCCATGCACCGAGATTGCGCCCACCGGGTCATCGATCCTGATCCTGTCCAGAAAAAGAATTGAGAACACGACCAGAACACCACCCATCGCTCCGAAAATCGTCGCCTGTAGAGCCGTTGGTGTTGATGGCTCCGCAGTAATGGCCACCAGGCCAGCGAGCGCACCGTTCAACAGCATGGTGAGGTCTGCACGACCGAATAACAAACGGGCTGTGATCAACGCGGCCACTGCGCCTCCGGCCGCTGCTGCATTGGTATTGAGAAACACCATCGCCACGGCATTAGCACTCGCTGCATCACCCAGCTTCAGTACAGAACCGCCGTTGAATCCGAACCAACCCATCCAAAGAATAAACGTGCCGAGCGTCGCCAGCGGAAGATTGGCGCCGGGCAATGCATTGACCTGCCCGTCTTTGCCGTACTTCCCATTACGCGCTCCCAGCAGCAGTACACCCGCGAGGGCCGCTGCTGCACCCGCCATATGAACAATGCCTGATCCGGCAAAGTCCGAGAAGCCAAGGTCACCAAGGTTGTAAAGACCGAAAACATCAGCTCCGTTCCAGGTCCAGGAGCCCTCCAGTGGGTAAATCACCCCTGTCATCACCACCGCAAACGCCAGGAAAGCCCAGAGTTTCATTCGCTCTGCGACCGCACCAGAGACAATTGACATGGCTGTGGCGACAAACACAACCTGGAAAAAGAAATCCGAGGCATCGGCATAAACCGAATCGCCTGAAAATCCGGCTTCCCTGGATTCAGCGAGCACTGACTCCGTCAGCGCATCAGCTGAGGCTGCTCCATCAAGTTCTATCCCTGATAGAAAAATACCTCCGCCATACATCAGAGCGTAACCACAAACCAGGTACATGATGCATGACACGGCAAACAGTGCCATGTTCTTGGTCAAGATCTCAGCGGTGTTCTTTGACCGCACCATGCCTGCTTCCAGCATGGCGAAACCAGCCGCCATCCACATCACCAGCGCACCACACACCAGAAAATAAAAAGTATCCAGTGCGTACTGGAGTTCGAGCGTTTGATCCACGAATGTTCTCCCAAAAAGTTATTGTTGCGTCGGTACACCGTTGAGCAAAGTTAGTGCCACATTTTTAACTTCCTGTTTTATAGGCATTTTTACGCCAATTGTTCCAGCAGGCCCAACCCAGGCGCACCGATTTAACGCAGGGGAGATTTGTGCGCGCACAAATTTGATGCACGCCGTTTGCAAGGGGGTATACTGGCTACTTTTCCGAGACGCCTGTGTCACCAAACTGGTTTGCAACGCACCTGGAACAGCAGCCGACCGTTGCCGACTTTGAGCTAGAAGGCGCCAGGCTCAGTTACCGACACTGGCGGGACGACGATAAACCGGGTTTGGTGTTTGTTCACGGTCATGCCGCTCATGCCCGCTGGTGGGACTTCATTGCGCCGGCTTTTCAGGACACTTACAACGTTGCTGCCCTCGACCTGAGTGGATCAGGGGATAGTGATCACAGGGCGGCCTACAGCCCGCAACTCTTTGCCAGGGAAATTATCGGCTGTATCGAGTCGAGCGGTATGGGCACCGCTACAGTCGTCGGCCACAGTTTCGGGGGCACCCTGACACGATCAACGGCTTTTCTCTATCCCGAGCGGATCAATGCCGTCATCCTTGCAGATTCGCACATACCGACCCAGAAAGGGGCGCGTCGTCCACCACCGCTCCCACGTGGGGCAGTTCGCAACTACCCATCACTGGCGGAAGCAGTGAGGCGGTTCCGGTTGAGACCTCCACAACCTCCTCCGGAGGACTTTATTCTCAATTACATCGCTGAGCACTCGATCAAGGAAACAGCTGAAGGTTGGTGCTTCAAATACGATTCTGCCGTTTTCGCGAAAATGACCGGCGATGGCGACCTGCCCGTGGCAGCCGACATGATTAGAAGTCTGCAGCCACCTGTTGCTCTTATCTATGGAGCTCTCAGCCGATTTTTCCCACCGTCGGTGGTAGCGACACTACCTGATTTGTTACCCGCAGAATTGACCATCGGGATTCCTCAGGCACATCATCACGTCTTCCTGGATCAACCCAGACTGTTTATCGATGCGCTTGAAAATCTATTGTCGGTACTGCCCCAAGGTTCCTGATAGCTGACCGAACGAACCTGATTAACCGGCAGACTCCAATTGTTCCACCAGTTTATTGGCCTTGATTTCGAGCTCTGTAACCAGTTCCTTGGTCTTATGTACTGATAACGCGACAACCCGATTTGGTCCAAGTAACTTAAGGCCATCGGCAATTTCTTGCGCCGTCTGCTTTGCTTCGTTGCTCATATGTACCTCCGCTCAGTGCGGCGGCATCATACCCTACTTCTTGCAGGCATTCATTGAATCTCGGGTAGAATAACCAGATGCCTTACTATGACCTTGAATACCGTGGCGCCCGCCTGAAAGTGGAGGTGGATGACCAGATGCGTTCCTACCTGTATATCAATGGACTGCAACGGGACAGCCAGGATGCTGAAACCTTACCAGCCAGGTGTCGTCTATCCAGTAGTGTGCAGACGGACTACGAATGGCATGAGTTTATCGAAGCCGAGATCATCCTGACCTCATCGGAAATCACGATTACACTACGCGCGAACAACGCCACACTTGGCACTGAATCATTCAACCTGCAGGGGAAAGCATGAATCTCGCCAAGGACGGTATCGACATCGGACTTCGCACCAACCACATCGAGCCGATGCTCGAGTTCTGGACAAACGAAATCGGCTTACCCTATTACGAGTTGCTCAAGACAGGACCGGGTGCACGGCAACATAGACTTCGGCTGAACGGTTCCTCGATCCTCAAGATTAACCATCATAGAGAACCGCAACCTGACACACAGCCTTCTGGCTACAGGGAACTCTTCATTGCACAGGACATCCAACAACCCGTCAGCATTCAGGACCCCGACGGTAACCCCGTCACCCTGGTGCCCCATGGCTGGCAGGACATTGAAAGGATTGGCATGCGAATGTGTGTCAGGTCGCTGGCCGGCAGCGCCAACTTTTTCGTCCAGGGCTTGAAGGCAGAGGCTATCTCAGCGAACCGGTTCAGGTGGGCTACCAGTGTTTTTATACTCGATGAGCAAGCTGATCTGCCGCTGTCTGGTGGTATGCAGGGGCTTGGCTACCGGTACACGACCGTTCAGGTTTATAAAACCGACACCGAGCACCAGGGTCTGCTCAAGCGAGGCGCAACAGAGGGTCTCGCACCAACAACCCTTGGCACCACCGCGCGAATTTCGTTTATCAGGGACCCTGACAATAACTGGATCGAGATTTCCCAGCGTGCATCGCTCACCGGTGACCTTGAGCCCGGCTAGTAAAAACCACCCGACGCTTTTATCTGTAACGACTAGACATCTGTGACCACTAAAACTTAGACCCCGGACCAAAACGATTCATGAGCCCCATCGACAAAATTCTCGCAGACCGACAATCCGCCAGAGACTTCAGCGACCCTAATGCCGATATCTGTTTCCTGGCGCTCAGCAACGTTGACCAGCCCTCTGTGAGAACCCTGGTATTGCGTGATATCAGTGAACACGGATGTACGCTGTTCATCAATAAAACAAGCGAAAAATGGCGCACACTAAGTGTGAACCATCGTGCTGAAATGCTCCTCTGGTACTCTACATTACAACGCCAGTACCGGATTCGCGGCCTGGTTGAAGAACTTGACCGCAGTTCCATAGAAAGCAACTGGCCTCGTCGACCGGCGGGTAGCAAGTACCTGGATCACGCCTACAGTAAATTCCAGGAACAGAGTAAACCGATTGAGTCTCATCGCGCCCTCGCGCACCACATAAAGACACTCAAAGATACTGTCCCGGAAGAATCCCTGACCGTCCCAGAGACAGCCACGGGTCTCGCTCTTCGACCTACCGAGATAGAACTGCTCGACCTGAACGACCCGAACAGAATCCACGACCGGAAACTATTTCGCAGGGAAGAGAACAACTGGATCGTTACGCAACTGATGCCCTGAAATCGTCACGCATCCTGCCACTTAAGCGTGGTTCCGAAAAAAACCTGAGAGACACGAACCAGACACCAGAGCCGATCGGAAACCGGGCAGAAAAAAGCCCCACGCAGCTTGACCACGTGGGGCTCTGTCTTCGTATGGGGAGCAAGCTCCGGACTAATTTAATCCGGAGGCTCCCCCAGTAGACTGACTATTGATGGGATCACCTCCTTATACGATCAGGGTGCCAATCGGCGCGTCGGAAAGTTCCCCCTGGATAGAACTCCAACGCGTTACAAACTCCGAATGTTATAGCCTACCAATCAGCGTGATTCAAGCTATTCAACCACCGCTCTAATACCTGTCAACGTCGAAAAGCACGTTTCAGCGGCAGTATTGAGAAAATCGCGCATGAACGCCATATCCTTCTGATCTTCTCGAATCGCTGCATACAAGGTACACCAGAGCCCAGATTCACCAAGTTTCCTCGCAACGACCATATCCTGCACCAGGTACTCGGTAAGGGCCCAGTTAGGCAGGCAGGTTACGCCGCGACCAGACGCCACCAGCTGTATAATCATCGGGGTCAATTCGGCAGTTCTGACCGATAGTGGTTCGATGTCGAGGGGATCGAGAAACCGCGTAAAGATATCCAGACGATCGCGCTCCACCGGGTAAGTAATCAACTGTTCTTTCTCAAGGTCATCCGGCAGCACCATTTCACGGGACGCCAGAACGTGTTCTTTGGACACAGCGAGCATTGCTTCATAAGAGAACAATGGCACGTAGGTGATACCTGTCAATTCAACCGGGTCTGCGGTAATGACCAGATCCAGGTCTCCGCGGGACAGGGCTGGCAGCGGAGCAAAACTGAAACCACCTGAGAGATCCATCTCTACCTCTGGCCAATCAGCACGATACTTGTTCAGGCTGGGTATCAGCCATTGAAAACAGCTATGACACTCAATGCACAGGTGTAATCGACCCGTTTCACCACCCGCCAGCCTGGCAATATCCCGCTCGGCATTCTTAACCATCGGCAGTATTTCATCCGCCAGATTCAGCAACCGTCGACCGGCTGACGTGAAACGCGGCGGTTTGGTTTTCCGGACAAAGAGAGTACATTCAAGTCGGTCTTCCAGATCCTTTAACTGGTGCGATAAGGCAGACTGCGTCAGGAAAAGACTATCTGCAGCTTCGACAAGGCTACCAGTATCTCGCAACGCCACGAGGGTCTTGAGATGTCTGAGTTCGATCACACCGGACCACCACCATGAAAAAAATTCAATGTATACCCATTTTTATCAGAATTCACTCACTTTAAACCGTTCAGCCAGCTTTCCTTACCGTTCGGCTGATCGACTTGACTGGCAATCAGGTTACGCCACAATGAAGACGCAAAACTTCAATCAGCCAGGGCTAAAGAATGTTTAACGCTGCGTCAGTTGTCATCGAGGCCTTTGTAGAAGATCTTGTCGTGCGTTATGTCAATACGTTCGGCGAGGACGTCGCAGATATCAGGCTAATCACCATTAATGCTCGTAACGCCCTCGAAATCATCGCCAACAGCGATGCCCCTTACCACGACGTGAACCACACCATCATGGTCACCATGGTCGGCACAGAAATCCTGCGAGGCAAAATTCTTGTTGAAGGAGGAGTCAGTTCCAACGATTGGGTGCACTTCGTCATTTCACTCCTGAATCATGACATTGGCTACGTGCGAGGTATCTGTCGAGCCGACAGAAATGGCCGTTACGCAACCAACCTGGAGTACGACACGATCGCACCACCCCCAGGGTCCACAGATGCGGCATTGACCCCTTATCATGTTGATCGGGCAAAACTCTTTATCAGGGAGCGATTCGAAAACGACGAACAGGTCGACGTTAACACCATCTGTGAAAACATCGAACGCACCCGGTTCCCAGTACCTACAGCGGACGACCACCAGGGCGCTACAGACTTTCCGGGTTTATTGCGAGCAGCAGACTTGATCGGTCAACTTGGAGACCCGCAGTACCACCGGAAGATTTCGGCACTATTCCAGGAATTCAAGGAAACGGGTCAAGCAGAAAAACTGGGGTATAAAAACGCTGCTGATCTGAGGGAAGGCTACCCAAGGTTTTTCTGGGATGTTGTCACGCCCTTTATCTCCGATGGCGTCAGATTCCTGAGACGCACCCAGGAGGGACAGAAATGGGTTGCTCACCTGTACGCCAATGTATTTACCGAGGAACATGAGGCCCCGGCTTACGGACCAGAACGTCGCGCCCGAGGTGACAGACGGACAGATGCTGAAGGTGTCTTCATGATCAAGGAGGTGTCTGGTAACAAACACCGCAAGGAGACCAAGGGGCGCCGTACCAGTGACCTGGATTCTTCAGACCCGCTATCCGCCTGAGTCACCGACAACACGAAAGTAGAATTCGCCCGGTAACTTACGTAGAAGCCCGTCCTTTTCATCTTGCCGGAGCGGAGCAT
>CAXPUI010000600.1:0-2376 GCA_964220205.1 Candidatus Allofontibacter communis
TCAAGCGGCGCCAGGTGACACCAGCAGATGATCCTGTTAACTGGTTCAGCGTCGAAGCCGAGGACGAAGTCGATGGCAGTTTCTTCGATGTCATTCTCATGCGTAAAGACCCTCCTTTTGATATGGAGTACATTTACGCGACCTATTTACTGGAAATGATTGAATCGGCAGGAACTCCAGTACTCAACAAACCGGGGAGCATTAGGGACTGCAACGAGAAGTTGTTTGCCTTGCGCTTTCCGCAATGTGTACCCCATCACATTGTGAGCAAAGACCAGAAGAAACTTCGCGAGTTTCACACACGACATGGTGACGTTATCTACAAACCTCTAGACGGCATGGGGGGAGCATCGATATTTAGAGCCCGGGAAAACGAACCCAATCTCTCTGTCATCGTTGAAACCCTGACCCAACATGGTCAGGTACAAACTATGGCCCAGAAATATATTCCTGAAATCGTCAACGGTGATACTCGAATTTTGCTTATCAACGGCGAACCCATACCCTTCGGTCTGGCCCGAGTTCCACTAGCCGGAGAAACCCGGGGAAATCTTGCCGCCGGAGGTTCCGGAGTAGGCAGAGAGCTGACCGACAGAGATCGATTTATCTGTAAACAGGTAGGTCCGATACTCCGAGAAAGAGGACTGTACTTTGTCGGCATTGACATTATTGGTGATTACCTTACCGAAATTAACGTGACCTGTCCCACGTGCATCCGCGAGCTAGATGCAGCGTATGACCTTGATATAGCTGGTGAATTCATGCAGTTCATCGAAAGCCAAGTTCTCTCTGGCTGATGGCCGCTGTCTACCAGGAAAGCTTAACCAGCCCGGTTAGCTCCGGCGATCGCCTCAGTTTTACAATCTTCCTCGCTGTCGCCCTGCATGCAGCCCTGATCCTCGGCGTCACCTTTTCTTACATGGATAGAGAAGCGAGCTCCCACACAATGGAAGTCACTCTGGTACAACAACGGAGCCAGCAAACACCCGAAAACCCGGATTATCTCGCGCAGATAAACCAGATAGGGAGCGGCTCGCTGGACGAACAACTATTGTTATCGTCTCCAACGGAAGCAAATCTTACGGACACCGAGATCCAAGAAACGACACAACTCCCCCAACAGCAAGCCAGGCCAGTTATAGATCAAACGCAAGAACGCGTCATGACCACGCACGCGGAATCAGATCAGTCGGTTTTTCAGGAAGACAAGTTGACAGATCCTCAAGTGGCAAAAACAGCTGCAACCAGCAGTAAATCGCTGCAGGCCAGGGCTCTGGAAATTGCCAGCCTGGAAGCCAAGCTGGATCGTCAGAAGCAGATCTTCGCAAAACGACCACGGATCAAACGCCTGACGAGTCTCTCCACAGCGTCGAGCACCGACGCTTTCTACCTCAACTCATGGCGCCGCAAAATTGAGAACATAGGCAACCTCAATTACCCGGAAGAAGCCCGTAAACGCAAACTATACGGCTCCTTGCGCCTGATGGTCGCGATCACACCTGATGGCAGATTGAAGGACGTTGAACTACTGGAATCGTCAGGTCACAAGACTCTCGACGAAGCTGCTTTGCGCATCGTCAGGCTCGCTGCCCCATTTGCACCCTTCCCTGATGAACTTCGCAAGACAACTGACGTTCTCGAGATTATCCGGACGTGGCAGTTTCGAAAGAACTCTTCGCTGCGAAGCTATTGAGATGAGTAGTTTCACTTCCTTATCAGGGCAACTGCTGGTTTCTTTGCCATCCATGCGGGGGGACTACTTCAGCCACACTGTAACTCTGCTTATCGAACACAATGAGGATGGTGCTTTCGGTCTCGTGGTCAACCGACCACTCGATGCTGACCTTGGCGATCTACTTGCCGCTGAAAACGAATTCGACTTTGCTGATGACCTGCAGGGTAAAGTGCCTCTGCAGGAAACGGGTCCTGTCGAACAGACTCGCCTTTTTTTCCTCCACAGTACCGAAAACCATTACGACAATTCTGTAGCAATCAATTCTCACACCTCGCTCTCCACGTCATTCGATCTACTCCGCGCAATCGCCAAACAGCAGGGGCCAGCTGATGTGATAGCGGGACTAGGTTATGCCGGCTGGGCAGGCGGGCAGCTGGAAAATGAAATCAAGGCCGATGTCTGGTTAGTTACGCCTTACATACATGAAGCGGTCTTTAACACTCCCCATGAAGCACGGCCACAAATCGCTGCTGACACCATTGGTGTCGACCTTAATCTGATCGGTCCCACCCCTGGCCATGGCTGAACTGATCATGGGTTTTGATTTCGGCACCAGCAAAATTGGGTTAGCCGTGGGACAAAAGCTGACCGCAACGGCCAGCCCCCTTGGCAAGGTCGGTGCCAAGAATGGTAAGCCTGAC
>CAXPUI010000601.1:0-2971 GCA_964220205.1 Candidatus Allofontibacter communis
GTGGCAGCCGCCCCCCCTGACATCATACTCCTGGACATCATGATGCCGGATATGGACGGCTTCGAGGTCATGGAGAGGCTCAAACGCGACCCGCAGGCAGCGTCGATCCCCGTCATTTTCGTGACCGGAAAAACGGATGATGCAGATCGAGAGAAGGGACTGGCACTGGGTGCGGCGGGCTTCATCACTAAGCCAGTAGCCCCAGATATAGTGCTGGCAACCGTTAAAGAACACCTGCCTGACGGCTCCTGACCTTTAGACCTGAGCTCAGTATCCGTCTAGAGCGGCCGACACTCGTTGTTAACGTAAGCCACCAGCGGCAGGAGATCCGATGACAGCTTTGGACCACTCATTCGGTTCTTGACCTTGAGGTCCAGGAATGAAGATACGCTGACGAGCTGATTACCAGCCTGATTCAACCAGGGAGAGCCACTGTTTCCCGTGCCCAGCGGGTTACGCAGGGAAACCAGGCGATCGCCATCGATTTCAAGCAGTGACTTGAGCTCCAGCATTTTCGCACCGTCTCTATAATTATCGGAGTAGCCGACAATCCGCACAGCCGGTGGCGCCTGGATTTTCGGTAGATCTAACCGCCCGAACTCACTCGCCCTGCTGGTACGGAGAAACGCATAATCCGCACGTAGCATTTCGTCACCAATCAGGTCACCCCATTCAGCCGGTATCCCGACGCACTGCACCGCATATACCTCCTGCTCCTGGGACCCGAAACCGCGGATGAAAATAAAGTCTCGATTCCAGTTGCCACCCTGCGTCATCACACAGTGTGCTGCCGTCACCAGCACTTGTCTGCCCCCGGCAAAAGCCGCCGTGCAGCTAGACACCTGACCCGAACTGTCTCCCGACTTGAAAAACAACTTACCAACCTGTAAGTAAGGAGCAGCTGACACACTGACTTCCGAGAAATTGGGATTACGGTGGAACTGGTGCTTCGGCGCACGGGCTCTGCGAGACTGACGCGGTTTCCCGGCGAGTTCCGGCTTGTGCTGTATCCAGACCAGTACTGTCTTGACCTGGTTTTTCTTAGAGAAATTTATGCTCAGGTAATCTGCCCGTCCCATGGGGGAAAGACACAGCAATCCCGCGCAAAGCAGCAAACTCAATACCTGTTTGATCACTCTCGATGACAACCTGAATACCTGGTCGAATAGTACCCTAAACGAGCTTGCGCACGAATTCGGCTGCTGCATCAAAATCATACTCTTCTAGATGTGTCTGGACCGCATCAATATTGGTTCGATAGTTTTTCGGGGCAACCAGCTTCAACGATTTCAATGTAGCCGATGCCTCTGTATCAAAGTTCTCCAACTGTTCCAGCAGTTCTTCAAATGCCCTGGTCAGTTCTTCCCCGGACAATTCAGCCATCGACCCACCAACCGGCTCTCTCTCTTCTGCGACCGCATCCAGAAGAGCAATAGAAGTCATGACCGCCTGCAGTTCAAGGGCAGTCCGGGACAACAGGTCCTGAGAGACAGTACCCGAGGCGATCAACTCTGATTCTATCTGGCCACCCAGGTCTGACAGTTGCCCAGCACCAAGCGATCCTGCAACTCCCTTCAGTGTATGCGCCAACCTGATAGCCGTTTCGGTGTCTCCCTCTGACAGAGCCTTGCCGATGTCGGCTACCGCATCACCACTCTTGCGTCGAAATTTGGTCAGAACCTCCTGGTACAGCACCAGATTGCCACCTGTTCTCCGCATCCCCAACTGGGTATCAATGCCAGGCATGTCAGGCAGGCTCTCCCCCCCACGAGAGGGACCTTGGACAGACTCATGTTTAACACGCCTTTCATTGTCCAACGGCTTGATACATGCCTCCAAAGCCCTGAAAAGACTTGCCTGAACCATCGGCTTGGCGACGTGAGCGTTCATACCGACCTGTTTAACCCGCTCCTGATCTTCCAATGTCACGTTCGCTGTCATCGCGATAATCGGCAGATCCTGAAACTTTTTCTGCGCCCTGATCAATTCTGTCGCCGTATAGCCATCCATAACGGGCATCTGAATGTCCATAAGTACACAATCAAACGTCTGATGTTCGAGCATGTCCAGGGCTTCCTGACCGTTCTCAACCACCTCAACGGTAAAGCTTTCATAGTTCAACAATTCAACGGCGATCTGCTGATTAATATCATTGTCTTCAACCAGCAATATCCTGGCACCCCGGATCGGGTCGAGGTAACTGGTGTCATCCACGATTTCCAACAATCTCGTCGGCGTGCCTCCTTCCAAAGTGACAAGCGCATCATAAAGATCAGATTGGCTAAGGGGCTTTTGAATGATGATATCGGCTAACTCAGCAAGCGGATGCTCTCGAATCTCTTCCATCGAAATCGTCGTCATCAGAATAAACTTGTCACAATTTGCTAACTCGAGACGTTTTACAGAGTCAATAACCTCCAGCCCGTCTTCATCATCAAGTGTCAGATCGACCAGCATGAAGTCATAACCCTGACCAGACGCATAAGCCTTTGCCTGCTCTCCATGCTCAGCAAGGTCAGCGACAACACCCATCGAATCAAAATAAACAGCGGCGATATCTCGGGCTGCTGCATTGTTATCCAGGATAAGCGCCGTTTTGCCAGCAAAGCTTGCCACCTCACTCTCATTTTCTTCTTCCGTGGCCCTGTCAAAAGCGGCGGTGAAATGAAAGGTCGTACCCACCCCATATTCACTCGTTACCCATCTTTCACCACCCATTAACTCGACAAGTTGCTTACTGATGGCAAGACCCAGCCCTGTGCCACCAAACTGGCGGGTCGTCGAGCTATCAGCCTGGGAGAACGATTTGAACAATCTGCCCAGCTGTTCTTCGGTCATGCCGATACCCGTATCGATGATCGAAAACTTCAGTTTTACCTGCTCAGCAAGCGAGACTTTATCAATCTCCAACCTGATCTCACCATCATTGGTGAATTTAACCGCGTTGCCCACCACGTTGATCAGCACCTGG
>CAXPUI010000602.1:0-5041 GCA_964220205.1 Candidatus Allofontibacter communis
CAACTTCATTTGGCTGGATAGGGGTACCGTCGGGGTTAGCAAAACCCAACACAGGGACCTGGGGTTCAACATAAATGAGGCCTTCATCAGCAAAGGCCTGGAAGTGCCTCAGCATCACGGCCATGAGCAGCGGCGGACTCGATGTCATCGCGCCCAGTCTCGGCCAGTGTTTCCCAAAGAATTCCTCTCGGCCCTCATGTGGTTTGTCGAGCATGACGGCATTCATCCAGGCGTCACGTTGATCATCACTCAGTTCATGCAGCGGCAGGTATTCCGTCTTTTCACACTCGCTGAGCGTCTCCCATTGAGAAGCATGGATGTTTCGGTAGTGGATAAGGTACTGCATGAATTCCGATTCGCCGTGTTCCTTGCAGTTATTGATCCGGACTTTGGTGTAGAACAAGTAACCGTCATCAGCCGCATTCAATGCAGCCTCGTACCACCACTCTGGCAGTACAGACCCCGTCAGGTGATGATGAAGATCACCGCCCTTGGGCATCTCATACAAAAGTTGATGGAGCTCGCTGTCTGTGGCCGTATCCTTGAACGTCTCGAACCAGTCTGCCGTGACGACACTTGAGAGGAAGGAGAGGCTGAGAGCAGCGAACCATTGAATTTTCACGAGAGGGATCTTCCTTGCCATAGGCGAGTAGCTAGCTTGCCGCATTGTACAATCCAACCACCTTCATGCGAAACGACCCGTCATAACGAAAGGTCTGAGCAATTAATCAATAATCATGAAAGGCTATCGCGAAACCCACGAGTTGTCAGGTAGCCGGCAGATGCTCGTGGGGTCAGTCGGGCTGGTTCTCGCAGAGAGACCTATGCTGCCTTTAGACAAAACCAGCGCTGTCTGTTCGTCTGTGTTTCAAAAACCTGACAAGCCGGTTAAGGACCTACATGCGGGAAAGATAAAGGGTAAACTAGACACCAGTACGGACTAACTCAAATCTAAACAATGACTGGTAAATATGACATTCCTGTCTGTGACTTTTCATGCTGGAGAGATCCACAGGGTTCAACGTCACGGGAGCAATTCCTGGAAACCTGGGATCACGCATTCCGCACCTTTGGTTTTCTCAAGCTCACCAACCACGGACTCGAAGAAAAATATCGTTCAATACATGATGAGTTCCGTCGATTTTTTTCCCAACCTCTTGAGCGTAAGTTAAGGTTCAGGCTTACTGAGTCTTATGGCCACGGTGGCTATACACCACAAGGGCAGGAAAGTGTCTCTAGAACCTACCTTCAATCAGAGAATCGCCCGCCTGACGCTGTTGAAAGTCTTGTTCTATCCAAAGAAGTCCCCGAAAGCTTTCCATGCACCGAAAACGGCTACAAGAATGATCAGCTTAAAAATAAATCCCTGGCTTTACAGGCCGAGTTAGATGACCTCACGCTAGGAGTGATGGAAATTATGGCCGAATGTTTGCATCTGCCGAAGGACTTCTTTAGACCGTTTTACACCAGCGCCGGAGGCACCAAAGACCTGCGAGCCGCACACTATCTGCCCGGCGAAAGCAGTGAGAGCGGCCGGTTGCGCTATGGTGAACATACTGACTACACAGGTTTTACTTTCCTGTGGCGAAGCGAAGACAATGGACTTCAGTGCCTGAACCCACGTCGCAGAACTAGTACCTGGACAGAGAATGACTGGATTGATGTCACCCATAAGACGAATCAGAGAGATGCGCTAGTAATCAATGCTGGTGACCTTATCCAACGATGGACCAATGGCTACTGGCTAAGTAATGTGCACCGCGTGGCCGGACCAGATTTTCGAAGAAATGAAAACACGACGAAGGACTCCGATCCAATTTCCATCATCTATTTCACCGGCCCAACGGGTAAGGCTGTCATCAAAACTCTATCTGAATCCGAAAAAGTTGCCTCGACCGGCGCCACCCTTGCGGAATACCGGGGCGAGATCACGGCTGAAGAGCATCTGTGGAGGAAAATCAATGAATCGAACGGATAGGCACGGGCCTCGAGCTTCCAGAACGAGGTTGCGAACTAGTCTTATCTCAGCCGGGCTCTTGTTGTCGCTGCTGGGCTGTTACACCAACCCGCAAATTGAAACTCATGAAAGTCCTGCTACTAGAACCGTGACGTTGCTTTTCACCAATGATCTTGAAAGCACCTATGACCCTGTTGTCGCATACTGGCGCGAAGATATGGAACACATCGGTGGTATCGCTCAACTGGCAACTCTAATCGATGATATTCGCGAATCGGAAGATAACGTCTTTTTATTTGATGCCGGAGATATATTCACGGGTATCCTGGCCAAACTGACACGTGGCGAAATATCCTTCGAACTTATGAATACTATGGCTTACGACGCCATGGCGATTGGTAATCATGAGTTTGAATACGGCTGGCAGGAACTCGAGCGTCAAAAACATCGAGTCTCATTTCCCGTTCTTGGTGCTAACCTGTTTTACAAGGACACAGACATACGGTTTGCCCAACCTTATTCAATCATCGAGCGGAATGGCGTCAGAGTGGGTGTTATCGGAATCATGGGCCAGGACGCGGCAACCGCGCTGAATCCTCCTAACATTGCTGGTCTGGAGGTCCGCGACCCCAAGGTTATCGTACCAGAGTTTGTCGAACTGCTCAGACCTGATGTTGATCTGATCGTGCTGCTGACTCACCAGGGCAAAACAGCGCCAATGCAAACCGATGATGAAGCAAGAGCAGAGATCAAACGAGACATTGCTGCCGAAATCCAACTGGCAGGAACGATAGACGGCATCGATGTAATAATAAGTGGCCACGCGGATGCCGGCACCGAAAAACCCGTTGTACACCCGCAAACCGGCACCCTCATAATGCAGACTTATGGTCAAGGCTTTCACCTCGGTTATTTGCAGTTAGATTTAGACCTGGCCGGCAATCGCATACTCAACTATCGCGGTCAGTTGATTCCTGTCGACAGCGACAGCCTGACCCCGCATCCAGACATCGTGAAAAAGCTAAGTCATTACAGAGCTCGCCATGATGAAATCTATGAGGTCGTCGGCCATGCTGCCGCACCTCTGAGGCGGGTATACAACTTTGAGTCCGATCTTGGCAATCTTTTTGCGGACATTCATCGCCTCGAAGGCAATGCTCAGATCGGACTGTACCCGTCCGGCGGTATCAGACGAGATATTGATCAAGGGGCGGTCACTGTTCAGGAACTGCTCGATGCCTGGCCTTTTCTCGACGATGTTGTAACGGTAAGAATGACAGGCGAGCAACTTATGGCTGCGCTTGAACAGGGACTATCCCTTGAACGTGGGATTATGCAGGTCTCAGGAATTACTGTTCGCTATGATCCTGACCGCCCGATCGGTCAACGAATCCTAAAAGTTGATGTCGAAGGCGAACCGTTGCAAAGGGACGCTAGTTATTCCGTTGCCACAGGCCGCTTTATCGCCAATGGTGGCGATCTTTACACCCAGTTCTTGGGGCGGGAAATTGTCTATGTCGGGCGGGACTTCTCGGAGGCGCTGACAGATTTCTTCAGAACACAAGATGTTGTCAACGTGCCGTCACGAGGCCGACTTATTGCCGAATAAAAAACCCGGCAAATGCCGGGTTTTTCTTTGCTTCAGTGGGTCAAAAGCTTAGAACCGGTAGTGGAATTCTCCACCCCAGACTCGAGGTTCGTTGACGTAGCCCGTGTTGTTCGCAAAGTCGATACCACCAATTGGGTTGTCTTCATCAGTGATGTTTCGTGCGAATAAACCCACTTCCCAATCTTTCTCCAGATTTCGGTAGCCAAGTCTTAAGCCACCTTCGAACTGAGTATCAAAGATATATTCTACGCTCTCGTAGAGAAAATCCTGAGTCTCGCCTTTCCACTTCCAGTCAGAGAAAAGGTAAAACTCATTGCCGTTGCCCAGTGCGCGCGTGTAGTCGAACTCAATATTAGCCGTCCACTCAGGTGCATGCTGGAAGGGATTACCGTCAATGAGGGCGAAACCGGACGCGTTGAGTGGATCAAGAGGTGTCGTTAGAGGGCCAGCAGGAACAGAGAGGTCCGAGTCGTTAATTTCAGTATCTGTGTAACCAAAACCTGCGGAAATCATGAAATTGTCTGTCACAAGGTACTGCATTTCTGCTTCGATACCCTTGCCGACCCCTTCGTTGGCATTGAGCAATGTCGTTGAGTTAGAGGTGCCGCCTATCGCAACCAACTGCATATCATTAATCTCGTAATGGAAAGCAGCAAGGCTGTATCGGAAGCGGTCCGCTTGACCTTTGATACCGATCTCGAAGGAAAGTATGTCTTCGGAATCGGCTGTTGTGACTTCCGGATCATCCTGAATTCTGTCCTGAATCGTCGGCGCCCTGAAACCAGAGGCAGCCCGTGCATAAACCTGTGTATCATCATTCCAGACATAGGCGATCGAAACGTCAAAACTCAGAAAGTCGTCATCCAAACTAATAGGAACAGTCGCTACGTTGCCTGTAAAGTCGACATGATCTGCATCTTTCTCGTCGTCCGTGTACCGAAGCCCCAATGTCAGTGTCCACTGATCATCGATATCGTACGTTCCCTGACCGAATATCGCCCAGGAGGTATTCTCGATATCAGACTTGGAATTTTGCGTAAACGTCGCAGCACCAGCATTCTGACTGCCCGAATCGCTGATTATCCTATCGTCGAAATAGAACATCCCAAACTGGTAGTTAAACTGCCCATCAAGGTTGCTGGCAATCCGAATTTCCTGGGTAAATTGCTCCACATCTTGATGGCCTCCTGTATCAATGTTCACAACAAAGGGTGAGTTAAAAGGGCTGAAAGGGCTGCTGGCCGGCCCCATTGGCGTGCCACCACAAGTAAACAGACAACCGTATCCGCCATCGATATCACCGCGACCAAAGCGATCATAGATATCGTGGTAAGAGGTGATGGAAGTTACCGTATGGTTTTCCAGTTCCCAGTCTACCTTGATCGTTGTGCCATGGGATCTGATGTTGCCTTCGTTGCCGTCACCACCGTCGAAGTAAACCTTATCTCGCGAGTAGTTGCTGTTAAGGCTGTTAC
>CAXPUI010000603.1:0-3958 GCA_964220205.1 Candidatus Allofontibacter communis
CAGGCGGACCCTTGGCTCAGCGTCTGCGAGCGTTTTCGTGTGGGCTAGTATGGTTCGAAAAAACGCTTTTCCCAGCCCCTGACCAGTCAACTCAGGTTTCATGCCCAGCCCTATATCCAATGCATCCTCAGTGTAGTCACCTCCAGGCACCTGGCCATCAACACCAAAAGAACAGAATCCGACCAGATTATTTGCCCGATCCACGATAGCGTGAAAATTCAGCTCCGGATTCAGAAACTGTTCGACGTAATAGTCCTGATTACTGCCTGTGGGAGGATTGTAGAAATGATAGGGCTGCTGATATCGCCAGCTGAGAATGTGCCTGGCATCCTGTTCCTGCAACGGCCGTATATTATAGTTGTTATCTTCGCTCACCGGCCCCACCGTTTCTGGCCCTCAAGGCATCATCACCGTTTGTTTCAACAAGATCAACCACAGGGAACAGATGAGCACGACGCAGGATTGATGATTACTGCGTTGCCTGCACGCATGACGAACTCGCTGAATAACAGCATCTGGCCTATCACTCACGTCAGAAGATGCCTGCCTCAAGTCCCGCGGCCATCGCGAGACCAAGTTCCTCGCAACGTTCAAGGTCTCCATCACTGATGTCGCCGACAACCAGTACCGGATCCTGCACCTCTCGAAAATTATAACCATTGCAGATCCTGCGGATGGACGTCAGCGCACCGGAACCATCGTTACCGGCACCGACGAACATGCAGTAGGCCTTGCCTTCGACCTGGCCTTCGACCTCGTAGAAAGTTCTGTCAAAAAAGTCCTTCAGCGCGCCGGACATGTAACCAAAATTTTCCGGGGTGCCGAAGATGATGCCATCAGCCCAGAGAAGATCTTGCATGTCGCTGTTCGCAGCTGTCTTGAATCGATAGTCGATATCCACATCCGGATGGTCAGCGCCACGACATACCGCTTCAGCCATTTTGCCGTTCTTGCCCGTTTTACTGTGATAAATGATGAGAAGATGCTTGCTCATAAACGCTCAGGTACGGTGGTAGATCAACTTGATGGTATCGGGACCCGCATGCCTGTAATCAGGCACATCAAGATTGCGCTTTGCCGCCCCACCCTTGAGGATCCTGCCTGCAGCATCAAATTGGCTCTGATGACAGGGGCACTTGAAGCCACCATCTTCATTGACAAGGATTTCGCAGCCGAGGTGGGTGCAGTTCGCGAAGGCCAGGAAGTAATCAGGCTGCCTTGAACGACTGCTGTTCCGGGCAAATTCCGGCTGGATCGAACTCACTGAATCCGGGTCGAGAAGATTGTCCTGTTCAATTTGCTGCAGCAATGCAAGCTGCCCCCTGGTCCTTGCTGTGATGACCACTGCGCGTCCAAGCCAACTGGTCCTCATGCTCATGCCTGGCCGCAGGGAGCTGATATCAATGTCCTTGTGCAACTCAACCGGCCGCGCAGGAAACAATGAGCGGACAAAAGGAATACTGAGCCCCAGTGCTGCAAGCAGCGTGAAACCTGAGACCAGCTTTGTCAGGAAGGTTCTACGATCAACCAATAGTCAACTCCAACAACGCGGGCTACATTAATGGACCGAGCTCTACCGTCCGTCACAGACGATAGACTCGTTCAGCTGTGCCCCTGAACAGCAGATCTTTCTCAGCCTCTGATTTGCTCATCGCCATTTTCTTGAAAGCGTTCCAGAGGACCGGGTACGACACGGAGTCTTTATCAACGGGGTAATTGCTCTCGAACATGCATCGATCAGCGCCGAATTGATCAATGCAGAATTCATAGTAGGGAGCGGTTCGATCCACCAGTTCATCAGAAGTTGGTGGTTTATCCCGGAGATGCCAGTCAAACCCGTTACGTTTCATATTGATGCCACCGAGTTTAAAGCTGACATTCCGACAATCTGTGAGCGCCACTATCTCGTCTCGCCAGAAACTGAAGACGTCGTCCAATTTACCCGCGTAGGGGCCTATACCAATCGGCCCTGCAAAGTGATCAAGAATGATGTTCGCATCCGGATGATTTTTCGCCAGCTCAACCACATCCTGTATCTGCGTGTGGTAACACCAGGCATCGAAGCTCAGTTCCAGGTCAGCTAGCACCCTGAAACCTTCCTGGAAATCATCCTGGAGAAATTGATGCTCGACCGGGTTGGAATGGGAGTTTTTGATTTCATCACTGCTATGCCAGCCCGCCGTATGGCGGATGCCTTTAAAACGATTCGGTGCTGCATTAATGTGCGCCTGCAACACGGGTCGAACAGCCTCCCCCAATGTCAGGTCTGCGAAGCTGACGATACCTGCAGCAACGCGGCAGTCCCCATATTGTCCCGAGCTGCTCATCGCGGCGATACCCTGGACAAACTCTGTTTCGCCAACCGGTGAGTGCTCCGGTGAAAGATCAACGTTGTACATGGCGGCGCATTCAACGAATACCGTACTGACCACGTTGTGGCCAGTGTTTATATCAGCCAGCATTTCGTGAAGCAGATAGGTCGACCCGTTACGCTCCCATAGGTGGTGGTGTGCATCACAGATTGGCCGCTCAGGCTCAATAGCCTCTTCCTGAACCTGATTAAGCCAGGCTTCATTGTTCATCGTCGATACCTCTGGCGCACACTTCGTGGTAAGTTGCGCATCCCATTAACCGGACGCTCACGAAGTATATGGCAAAATCATTAAAGGCGCTGGCGATAGATCTCGATGGTACCCTGCTCGTCGGTGAAGATCTCTCTGAAGGCAATCGCGAGGCAGTCAGGGCTGCTGCGGATGCTGGCTATCATGTCATCATCGCTACAGCACGCTGGCGTCAACTCGCGGAGAAAATCGTCGCTGATATCGGTCTTACCGATGTCCTCATTATCGCCTGCAGTGGAGCACAGGTTTACTGCACGAAAACGAAGCAGGACATTTTCGACACCCGGCTGCCAATCGAGTTTGTACAGGAGTTGTACACTATCTGTAATGACAATCGCTGCATAGCCAGCGCAACCGTAGACACGCAGACCTGGTTGAAAATTGACAGAGAGCCGGGCCCCGATGATGTATCTCCTGGTCTTGTCTGGGTAAGGTCACTTCCAGCACCGGATCAAATACCGAGGATAGCCACCGTCCAGGGCTCCGCGACCATTGAACTGGTCCGTGATCTTCATCAAAGATGGAAAGACGAGGTGCAGATATTCAATTCGATCGGCCCCACGGGCAGAATCATCATTACCGTGACTGCGAGCGGTGCTGATAAAGGCACAGCACTCAACGCTGCCTGTCATCACCTGTCGATTGACACCGACAGTGTCGTCGCCTTTGGCGATGCGGAAAATGACATCATGATGTTCCGTGAGGCCGGCGTGTCAGTCGCGATGGGTCAGGCCGAAGCCGCAGTGAAAGACGCAGCCACGCATGTGACTGCCGATCATCGTGAAGATGGCGTCGGCGTTTTCATTCGTGGAGAACTGCTCCACAATAACCCGCGACCTGAATAATCCCATCGTCCTGCATCAGGACCTTCTGCGAGAACTCGTTGATGGGGAGCGTTCAGTCGATCGTATATCTGGCGGGTAGCATCAGGCACGGGTGTCCCTGGCTCGAAGGTCAGCGGGGGCTGAATGTGCGCCCAGACTGGCCCGGGCGTAATCTCGCGGGAACCTTTCGGCCTTATCTTGTTCACTCCCGTCAGGTAGACCGGCAAGACCGGGACATTACAATCCAGGGCAAGTATGGACACGCCATGCTTGAATCTCGCCATGTGTCGCGACGTCGACCGGGTCCCTTCAGGGAATATCATCAAGCTGGCATGATTCTTAAGGAGCCAGCGAGAATAGTCCAGGGTTGCTGATCCCCCACCACGCCGTATAGGAAAATTGCCCGCGATCAAAGAGTTATACCAGGGCTGTAATGCCAGTTCGCGTCGGCCGCCACCCTTACGGAGAAACCAGCGATCGGCTGCTGCACCAGATCGGAAGAGCACACGTCTG
>CAXPUI010000604.1:0-4388 GCA_964220205.1 Candidatus Allofontibacter communis
TCAGGAATGGTCCGAACCAGAAGCATGAGCCGGTCAGCCGGTATCACCGTTACGATGGCGACGGGATGCTGCACGCCCTTGAGTTCAATGCAGGCCAGGTCACTTACCGGAATCGCTGGATCAGAACGACCAGTTTTGCTGAAGAGGAACGGGTCGGCCATGGGATATATCAAGGCATGCTCGGCGATGGCAGAAAGCTCCACCCCCACATGCCGGTCAAAGATACGTCCAACACTGATGTGGTCATGCATGCCGGTAAGATCCTGACCATGTGGTATCTGTCGGGCGACATCTACCAGGTTGACCCGCGGACGCTGGAAACGCTCGGTGAGTTTGACTTCAACGGTCAGCGCCGATCAAAGGTTTCAGCTCACGGCAAGACGGATGAGCGCACCGATGTATTCATCTTCTTTGATTACGGTCGAGAAGCCCCGTACATGCATTGCGGTGTCGTTAACACACACGGAGACCTGACCAACTTCATGCCGGTCGAGTTGCCTGGCCCCAGAATGCCTCATGACATGTGGATGTCAGCCCGTCACACAATACTCCATGACCTGCCCCTGATCTGGGATGAAGAGGCTTACCAGGCAGGCCGCACCAAGCTGAAGTTCGAACAAAACTGGCCAGCACGTTTCGCGGTCGTTCCGAGGCATGGCAAGCCGGACGATATCCGCTGGGTCGAATTCGAACCCTGCTACATCCTCCACACGATTAATGCCTGGGAAGAAGGCGACTGGCTGCATATGACGGGCCATCGCATCGAGCCCTTCAAAGACAGTTCAGGGAATCCCGACCTCTCCAGCATCACAACCATTATGGGGCGTCACCAGTTGAATGCCCGGCTCTATCGCTGGTCAGTCAACCTGGCTACGGGAGATACCCGGGAAGGGAAGCTCGATGACAGCTGGAATGCAGAGTTCCCGACCTGGAACAATGCAGCAATGGGTTCTCCCATGAAGTATGCCTACTGTACGCATATCATGACCGAGCCGCTCATGCACTTTGCGGGGCTGATCAAGTATGACCTCGAAACGGGTAGCAGCGAGTATTACTCGGAGGGCGAACACTACACCTATTCAGAAGCCCCTTTCGCCGCCGCCGATAAGGCTGAAAGTGAAGACCACGGCTACCTGATCAGCTTCGTCCGCAACGAAACCGACGAGCAGTCAGAAATTCATATATTTGACGCCCGGGATATCAAGGTCGGACCCGTCTGCAAACTGATCCTGCCCTGCAGGGTCCCCGAAGGCTTTCATGCCACCTGGGCTCGCGGCGACCTGTTAAGTCCCGCGGCCTGAAACCATCGAAAATGACCTGAGACACCTGGGAGAGCACCATGCAATTTGACCTCATGACCGGCAACCTCACTTGGGCACGCAGCGCAGAACTTGCCAAAGCCCTGGAAGCAGCCGGTTTCTCCGGCATGTTGTTCACCGAAGCAGGGAGCGTTCCCTGGATGCAGATCAGCGCTGCTGCCCAGGCTGCGCCGTCACTGGATTTCTCAACAGGTATCGCGGTCGCATTTCCGCGCAGCCCGATGATTTCTGCACAGATTGCCTGGGAGCTTGCTGAAAACACCCGGGGCAGATTCCGGATGGGGCTCGGCAGCCAGGTCAAGGGACACATTGAACGCCGCTACAGCGCCCAGTGGGATAAACCGGCACCTCAAATGCGGGATTACGTCGGAGCGTTCAAAGCCTGCATTCGCGCTTTCCGGCGCGAAGAAAGACTGGACTACCAGGGCCGCTACTATTCCATGAATCTGCTGCCCGCCCAGTGGCAACCTACCCGACATGACCATGAAGACATCAAGATCGATATCTCAGCTGTCGGACCCATTATGTGCGGCGTTGCCGGGGAACTCTGTGATGGAATACACGTTCACCCGATGCACTCCATGGCTTATATCAATAACCGCCTTCTGCCTGCCGTTACCAAGGGTGCTGCCAGGGCTGGCCGGGACCCCGGTGAAGTTGATCTGATGATCCCCGTATTCGCTGTTGCCGGCGACACCGAGGAGGAGCGAGCCAGGATGAAAGCCCGAGCCAAGACACAGATAGCCTTTTATGGCTCCACACCGAACTACGCCTTCCAGTTTGATGACCTGGGG
Source organism: Candidatus Allofontibacter communis (assembly GCA_964220205.1). Classification (GTDB taxonomy): domain Bacteria; phylum Pseudomonadota; class Gammaproteobacteria; order Pseudomonadales; family Azotimanducaceae; genus UBA9659. Next base: position 2,114 of record CAXPUI010000604.1, read on the forward strand.
TTTGACGGCATCGGCGCGAAGCTGAATCATCTCATGCGTGAAGGCGATCTCAACGCATTGCAGGAAACCATCTCAGACGACATTCTCGACCAGTTTGCGCTGGTAGCGGGTTGGGACGACATGGCTGACAGGCTGATCCAGCGTTACCACGGCGTGGCCAGCAGGGTCATCACCTATCTCACTGCCGAGGACATCAGTAAAAACCCAGAGAACCTGCCGCGCTGGGGAGAAATAGCAAGAGCCGTCGCCGCTGCTTAAGCAACCAGCCTGACCGGCATGCTGGTATAGCCATTCACAAAATTACTCGGAACCCTTTCGATGGGGCCGACAATCTCTATCCGTTGCCAGCGCTTCATAATTTCAGTCCAGAGAATCTTCAGCTGCATTTCAGCGAGCCGCATCCCCAGACACCGGTGGATACCAAAGCCAAAGGACAGATGCTGCCTGGCATTTTTTCTGGCAATGTCGAGCATGTTCGGATCGGAGAACATCGACTGATCCCGGTTACCTGCGAGGTACCACATCACCACCTTGTCACCTGCCTTGATCTGGTAACCGGACACGTCAACATCTTCAATCGCAGTGCGCCGCATATGGGCCAGTGGCGTCTGCCAGCGAATAATCTCAGAAACGGCGTTGTCAATCAGGTCCGGACTAGCCCTAAGCTTCTCGAGCTGTTCGGGGAACTGGTTGAACGCATTGACACTACCACTCATGGAATTCCGGGTCGTATCATTGCCGCCGACAATCAACAGCAAAAGGTTGCCCAGGAATTCATGGGGCGGCTGATCTTTGGTTACAGCATCACGCGCCATCATTGTCAGCAGGTCCAGGTTAGCCGGCCCTTTGTCCCTGCCGGTCTTCAATTGAGTAAAGTACTCCAGGCATTCCATGAGTTCCGAGACTCGCTGCTCCTGGCTGCCGACGATGGGAGAACCTGGTTCCGCTGCAGCAACATCTGACCACCGGGTCAGCTTGGCCCTGTCCTCGAGTGGAAAATCAAACAAGGTGGCCAGCATCAGGGTGGTCAGCTCAATCGAGACCCTGGGCACCCAGTCAAACTCTTCATCCGTCGGCAACTCATCAAGCAGACTCTGAGTCCTCTCGGTAATTAGGTCTCGAAAGTTAGCCAACGACGGCTGACTGATAATCTGGTTGACCGCCTTGCGCTGAGGCCCATGCTGCGGGGGATCCATGCTGATAAAGTTCTGCAGGAAAAAACCAGCCTCATCGTCCTTGAAGATCGCATCGTCAATGATAATTCCACCAAGCCCGGCATCGGAAGAAAACTGTTCATGATTCTTATCGATCGCCATGATCTCCGGATAATTCAACACAGACCAGTAGGGCCCATAATCACTATCCTCGCAATAATGCAGCGAGCCAGCCGCCCGCATGGCCTCAAAGAGAGGCAGTATCGTCTCGTTCTGGAAGTGGCTCGCATCACCGGGATTGAAATCAGTCATCGTTAACCTGCTGGCAGTTCTTCGAGTTCATTATTGATCTGACACCAACCGGGCGCAGAGCCCAGTCGATGGTTGTAGCTGGGCTGAAAATGATCACGGTCATCAAGACACATGCCATTCACGCTGGCTGTACCCATCTCAAGTTCCGCCCAGAGGCGAGAACCACAATTACCGCAAAAACGCCGCGAATTACGACGACCACTGTCCGCAATAACATCATAATGCTCTGGCTCGCCCTGCTGCAGAACAACACTATCGAGCGGCACAATATAGGCACAGTAGCTCGCTGAGCCACTGATCGTCTGGCAATCAGTACAATGGCAGAGCACCTGCAAGACCGGTGTTGCAGGAACGTTAAACCTGATGTCCCCACACAAACAGCTACCTGATCGATTTTCGGACATTTCTACCTCTGTTTCCGGCCGGTTGCTCTGTATAGTAGCCACTATAGGCTTAGAGACATACAAATGCATCTGGTAATTGGCGCCAACGGTCGAGTCGGCAGACTCGTCACCCAGGAACTCATCAACGCAGGAGAAAAACCACGGGTCTTCGTGCGCAGCGCGAAGAAAACCACTGAACGTTTCGGGAATCAGGTCGACACTGTTGTCGGCGATCTGAATGATCCTGACACCATCAAGGAGGCGATGAAAAATGCCTGCAGCGTCTTTCTCTGCTCGCCCATTGACCCGGATCAGGTCAGGCAACAAAACCAGGTCGTTGATGCCGCCTGCAGGGCCCAGGCCTACCTGGTCAAAGTCTCAGGCCTGGCAACCTTTCCCGGTTCATTCGTCGACAGTGGTCGCTGG
>CAXPUI010000605.1:0-3991 GCA_964220205.1 Candidatus Allofontibacter communis
AAAGCTTCTCAGCTGTTTGTCGGCAACAGCGTCAGGGGGTTGATCCCGGCCGTCTATGAATCAGGGTGAGTGGGGAGGCAAACCCGGCAACGGACCGCTGCCACCAATGAAGTGGCAGCAGGCATAACCATCCTGCTCCGCGGTTAGCCTGAAGATGGTGTCGTTGGCCTGGGAGAAGGACAGCATGCGCTCATTGCTCATTTTCAGTAAGCATCCCACCATCACGCGGCCTATCATCCCGTGCGAGACGATCGCGATCCGTTGTTGGGGTAATGTTTCTATTTTTGCAAGAAAGGGTTTTACGCGATCGATCATGTCGGGGTAATTCTCGCACCTCGGACCGCGGTAATTGAAAGGGTCTGCTTGCCAGGCACTGAATTCCTCTGGCCATTTCTCACCGAGCTCATGCCAGAGTTCGCCGCTCCAGTCGCCGCAATCCCATTCCATGATGCTGTTTTCATAATGGATATCGAGCTGCAGAAATTCATTAATGATGGTTGCTGTCTGGCGGGTACGATCGAGCGGTGATGCGACAAGATGGTCGACATCCAGGCCTGCGAGAAATCGACCATGAGTATCTGCCTGTTGCTTGCCAAGTTCTGTCAGATCAGAGTTAGACTGGCCCTGCATGCGGCGAATCACGTTCCATTCAGTCTGGCCATGGCGAACGAAAAACAACGTCTTCATGGTCATGGACAGGGCTTAAGATAACCCGGGCATTTTTTCATGTTGGCCGGTTGTTCCTGGCACTTGCATCCTGTAGGGCGTGGAATGGATTACTGCATTAACGCTTCCAGGGCTGCATTGAATGTTTGTGATGGCCGCATCGCCTGGGAAGCCATAGCCGCATCAGGCTGATAATAACCGCCTACGTCCACGGGCTCTCCCTGAGCTGCCAGCATCTCCTGATTGATGGTTTCTTCGTTAGCCGTGAGGGTTGCAAACAGCTGGGCAAACTTCTCTTTGAGGCTCGGATCCTGGTCCTGGTCCGCCATAGCCTCTGCCCAGTACATGGCCAGATAGAAGTGACTGCCGCGATTATCGATCTCGTTGACTTTTCTTGAAGGCGACTTGTTACTCTCAAGGAATTTCGCGATAGCCTCATTCAAGGTGTCTGCCAGTATCTGTGCCTGGCTGTTGTCAAAGGATTGGGCCAGATGCTCGAGGGATGCCCCCAGAGCCAGGAATTCGCCAAGTGAGTCCCATCGCAGGTGACCCTCTGCTTCGAATTGCTGAACGTGTTTGGGTGCCGAGCCTCCAGCGCCTGTTTCAAACAGACCGCCGCCGTTTATCAGGGGCACAATCGACAGCATCTTTGCGCTGGTACCGAGTTCCAGGATGGGAAAGAGGTCTGTCAGATAGTCACGCAGGACGTTGCCGGTCGCAGAAATCGTATCTTCGCCGTTGCGGGCCCGTTCCAGGGACATTCTGGCTGCTTCGGCGACAGGCAGAATATCGTAGCTCGAATCTGCGAGGTCATGTTCCGGGAGGTAGGCGTTCAGCTTCTGAATAAGATTAGCATCATGAGCACGATTTTCATCGAGCCAGAAAATGATCGGCGCCCCGGTGATCCTGGATCGATTGACCGCGAGTTTCACCCAGTCTCGAATAGGTCCATCTTTGACGCGGCAAAGTCGCCAGATATCGCCTGCTTCGACCTGGTGTTCCATCAGCGTGGCCCCACTGCTATCGAGAACGCGAATGATGCCATCCCCGGGTGCTTCGAAGGTTGTATCGTGGGAACCGTATTCTTCTGCCTTCTGGGCCATTAAACCGACGTTGGGTACGCTGCCCATGGTTGTCGGGTCGAAGGCGCCATGGGCGATACAGTGCTTGATGGTTTCGTCATAGAGTCTGGCATAGCAGCGATCCGGGATCACCGCTTTCATGTCATGGAGTTCACCGTCAGGGCCCCACATCTTGCCCGATTCTCGAATCGCAGCGGGCATCGAGGCATCGATGATAATGTCGCTGGGTACATGCAGATTGGTAATGCCCTTGTCTGAATTTACCATTGCCAGGTCAGGCCCGGAGGTTAAACAGGCATCGAGGTCTGCTCTGATGGCATCGGCCTGCTCTGTTGGTAATGATTCGATTTTCTCGTAGGCATCACCAATCCCGTTATTCGCATCCACACCGAGGGTTTCGAAAACCTCACTGTGTGTCTCGAAAGCGCTCTTGTAATAGGCGCGGACACAGTGGCCGAACATAATGGGGTCAGAGACCTTCATCATGGTTGCTTTGAGATGCAGAGAAAAGAGGACTCCGCTTTCGGTGATGCTGATCTGATCTTCAAGGAATTCGCATAGCGCCTTCTTGCTCATAAAGGCTGCGTCTACCACCTCACCCTGGGTAACCGCGATTCCTCCGGTCAGCAGAGCTTTACCGGCGCTGCCTTTGAATTCGATGTTGAGTGAATCATCAGCTGGCATGATCACAGACTGTTCGCTTCCGTAGAAATCACCTGCTTCCATGTGGGCGACATGTGACTTTGAGTCAGGTGACCACGCTCCCATGGGGTGCGGATACTTCCTTGCAAAACCCTTGACCGCTTTGGCTGCACGCCGATCCGAATTGCCTTCCCTGAGGACAGGATTAACGGCGCTCCCCTTGACCTTATCGTAACGGGCCTTGATTTGGGCCTCTGCTTCATCCTGAGGTTCCTCTGGATAATCAGGCAGATCGTAACCCTTGTCCTGAAGTTCCTTAATGGTTTCATGCATCTGTGGATTAGAAGCGCTGATATTCGGGAGCTTGATGATGTTGGCTTCCGGTCGGAGTGAAAGTTCTCCCAGGTAGGCCAGTTCGTCAGGAATACGTTGTGCCTCGGTTAATCTTTCCGGGAACACGGCTATGATCCTGCCAGCCAGCGATATATCACGAATTTCCACGCCGACGCCGGCGGTATCAGTGAATGCCTTGATGATGGGGAGAAATGAATAGGTAGCCAGACGGGGGGCTTCGTCTGTCTCTGTGTAGACAATCTTCGGTGATTCTGTCATTTACTTCTTCTTCGTTTGTCGTATCTTTTGGATACGGGTTTTTCACAAGTTGCCTGGTATGGCTGGCACGGTTAGCGCCGGGCAGGGCTATAAACCCAATAGGGAGGCCGATTATAGAGGAAACGCAATGCCTTCGCATGGTGGCAACAAAATGATTAATGACGTGATATTTACTACCGACATGATGCGTAAATAACCATGAAAAAAGTATGTTTATTATTGATCAGCTTCTGGATGTCTACAGGACAGGCCGCTGAAGTTTCGATTCTTTACACCAACGATATTGAGAGTGTCTACGAACCGGTAGAAGCTCACTGGCATGATGATACGAGGTTGATTGGTGGTATTGCCCATCTTTCCACCCTGATTCGAGAGCAGCGCGCTGCCCGGGACATCTCTTTTCTCGTTGATGCGGGCGATATGTTTACGGGCTCGTTGTCGAAGGCAACGCAGGGCCGGCTGGTCTTCGATCTATACAGTGCAATGGGTTATGACGCGGTCAATCTGGGTAACCATGAGTTCGAATATGGCTGGCAGGTTTTAGCCAGGGTCATGCAACGCGCTCGATTCCCGGTGCTGAACGCCAACATCCGGCACCAGTCAGGCGATGTTCAATTTGCCCGGCAATATGCCATTCTCGAATCCTCAGGCGTCAGGGTGGGGGTCATTGGTGTGATGGGAATGGATGCCTTCACCAACACCATGATGAAGATCAACCGGGAAGGTCTTTATGCGAGTCCTCCGGGTGAAGTGGTCCAGCCTCTGATAGACGAGATTAGAGACGAAGTTGATCTGCTGATTCTGTTAACTCATCAGAACAGAACAGCACCGATGCAGACCGATAAGGAGTCTGATCAGCAGGTCCGTCGTGGTATTGACGAATACTTTGCCCTGGCCGGCAAGGTGCGCGGGGTTGACCTGATTGTCGGTGGTCACTCGGATAATGGATTGGAAGAACCCGTCTGTCATCCGCTGACGGGACCCTGTGT
>CAXPUI010000606.1:0-2671 GCA_964220205.1 Candidatus Allofontibacter communis
CAGGCTAAGCTGAAGGGCACGGTACAGATGATCATCAATCCTGTAGCCATGTGGTAACTATGTGGTAGCCATCTGGTAATAAGGGATACAGAGAAGTGGGATTTCATGGTGCTAGGACTGGTCGCTGCCTGCCAGCGCAGCAAAAGGCGGCGCAGTCTGGACTGCAACCCATCGACGAGCGCTTCCAGAAAAGTCCGGCATCACGTCCTCAGAGGTGTAACCCTTGAACTCACTGAAATCCCCCGTCGCCCGCCGCCTGCCCTGGAGCAGAGTGTGGATCATCCTGCTGGCGATCGCCCTCCTTGGATTGCTGACCGAACTGGTCAATCTCAGAATCGTCTCGCCCCCCATCATCGGAACTGCCCTGGAGAATCCTGAACGCAGCGTACCGCTCCTTTCCAATGATTTGACTGTCGGCACCTATAACATCCGCTACGGAAAGGGCCTTAAAGGCCTGGAAAATCCCCCTTCACTCGATCAGCTGGCTGAAGTCCTGGCCTCACCCACACTCGATGTTATCGCCATGAACGAGGTAAGGAAGCAGGTCTTCAGCAACACCAACCAGGCTGAGCAGATCGCCGACATGCTTGATCAAAGCTGGCTTTATGCGATGACTGCTGAGCGATATCTCGCTGGTCGCGCCGGCAACGCCCTGCTTAGCCGCTACGACATCAAGTACTTCAAGATTACGCCACTGATCCACAGGGAACGCCAGGTCAATGGATACTCTCAGTCGAAATCACCGAGAAACGTTATCTTTGCCCTGCTGGATAACGGCCAGGCTGACATTGCGCTCATCGTGACCCATCTGGATCGCGGTCCCTTGCGGATCAAACAGCTCGAACAGGTGCTATCAATGTTCGAGAGTCACGAGCATGCGATCCTGCTTGGCGATCTGAACACCACGCAAGATCAGGAGCAGATCGCCAGGCTTCTGGCTTCAGGTGCCATTGACGCGGTCTGCGCGTTTAAGGTGGAATGCGAACCTCACATAGACTGGATACTGACCAAGGGCTTCGAGGTCCTCGATAACGGCAGCCACCCCCTGGGCCTGTCCGATCATCCACAGTATTGGGCTCGATTAAGACTTATCCCTAATCCGGCAGGTTACAACTGAACCGGCAAGCATAGATAGAGAAAGCTGCAACACCAGCAGCGACGAGTTCTGTCTGGCCTCTACGCAGTTGACCTGGCCTGCTGCTGCGCTAGTTCGCACCCTGCCCATGATACCGACTCGGCTTCACCAACATCGGCACCAGCCAGAACCACCCCAACAACGGCAGAGGCAGAATCCAGAGCACCGAGTACCAGCCACTTCTGCCAACGTCATGCAGACGACGCACCGTCACCGAGAGTGTTGGGATTGCTGTCAGCGGCCTGTAAAGCAGCATCAGCAGACCCACCTCCGGGTCCAGGACGGCATAAGGGACATACTCACCACCAGGTAAATCCCTTAAATCAATCACGGGCGACAGAGCTGCCTCGTCCAATCCTGCAACCAGCACATAACCCAGTATCCAGAACAAGAGGAAGCACCAGAACTCCTCCCTGGTTGCGCGACCTCGAAAATCAAAATAGTGCCGAAACCCCGAGACAACTGCCGCTATAAAAACCTTCAATGCTCCTCCTGATAGACTTGAGAGCGCCAGCAGAGACCTTTACCAATGAACGCCTCAAAGCACAGCAGGCAAGTAGCGATAAAGCCTATCAACTGATTCAATCAGAACAAAATAAACGGAGAGTTTACTATGTACCAGGATCTTTTATTGACGACGGGAGAAGTCGCTTGCACCTTGATTGGGTTTGTCGGTGTGGTCATGTATCTCGGAGACAGGGACAACGATGGACTCAGCAACAAAGACAGAGACGGCTTGTTCCATTTACTGTACGGCGCGATTGGTGCGCTGCTGGCATCATTCTGCATGGTCGCCGTGCAAGAAGCGACTTCTGACAGCCCCACCTCATGGCGAGTGGGCTGCGCGGTTATGGCGACCTACTCTCTGATTGGTATCTTGATGGCAGCATCAGCCGGCGCAAAAAATGAGCATAGCGATACGGGAATCAACACTTTTTACCTGCCACCCATCACAATATCGTTAATATTAGCGAATATCGCGGCAGCAGCTGGCATGACTGGCGTCTATTCGTCTCTGATTTTCGTTTTTGGCGTCATCTGGCTGTTGATTATCTCACTCGTCTATTTTATCCCCTTTATCTTCACCAGAACTCCAGGACATAAATAAACCCTGATCCCGACACTGAAGTGACTATCTGCGATCTTTACCGCCATCATCACTTATTGTTCAGCAGCGTTCGTGTATGCAAGGCAAGCACTGTTATCACCCTTGCCCCGATCGCGTGCAAAAAGGTCCCCCAGAAGACCCATGGCCGACATCGGTATAAATATCTGCGGGGCAGCTGCCAGGCCCGCAAGACCAGTTGCCGTTGCTCTTGCGGGTATAATCCGGATCGATGGTTGGCTGAGCCTTCCCGAGATATTCACAGGCGTCACGCTGGACAACAACCTCCCTTTCCTTCTCGGATACAGCGAAAGATCCAGCGTTTCTTCCCGCAGCTGTACACTGCCTTCACCCGTCAAGGTCAGTTCGGGACCATCGAAAAAGAACACATCGCTGCTTAACTGCCCGGCAACCAAATCCAGACGGACAAT
>CAXPUI010000607.1:0-3195 GCA_964220205.1 Candidatus Allofontibacter communis
AAGTAGTTGCTCGCTTCGCGTCCGCCGCGCTGCAAGCTTACATGGAAGAGCAAACCTCGGAGCACTGAACCTCGGCCGTCAACGCCGCCAGTCTTTCTTTTAGGTCTTCGGTCAGACCTCAGCAGAGTATAACTATTGGCAGTTTTTGAGAGAAGGTTGTGTCCCTGGGACAGCTGTTTTGCTGAGCATTCTGGCCAAAACGAAACGGGCTTTTCTGCGGTGTGATTGAAGCTCATGGAACCGGGTGTGAGTTTCGATGGGTGCTTGTTGAGATACCCAAAAGTCTCTAACCTGCGCCACATGTCAGAAGAGTCCTGGTTTAAAGAAGAAGTCGCCAAGATCATGCAACTGGGGATCCCGATGGTGATCACCCAGCTTTTCATCATGGGTATGGGTTTTGTCGATACTGTCATGGCGGGACGATATAGCGCGGAAGCCCTGGCGGGTGTGGCGCTGGGGGGTAACGTGCTGTGGCCCGTGTTCATGTTCATGTCTGGACTGACCATGGCGCTGACACCTATCGTTGCCCAGTTGCGGGGCGGCGGTGAAGCCGACAAAATCGGCGAAAAAGTGCGGCAGGGGCTCTGGATTGCGCTGGCCTGTGGTCTTGCTATGACCTCAATCATGTTTCTGTCTGACCCGTTTTATCGTTGGCTTGGTGTTGAGCCAGCCATCACCCAGATAGCGGTGCATTATCTTTATGCCTGCGCAGTTGGTCTCATCCCGGCAATGTTCTACATCACGCTCCGGTTCACCGCGGAAGGACTTGGGCGCACTAAACCTCCCATGATTGTTGCCGGATCTGCGCTGCTACTGAACATACCGGTTAACTACATGTTCATTTACGGGGAGTTTGGCGCCCCGGAACTTGGCGGGGTCGGTTGCGGAGTAGCGACGGCAGTCGTCTTCTGGTTCGAGTTTATTCTTATGCTCGCGATTACACGTATGGATTTTTTCAGGCAGACTGGGTTTGCTGCCAGATTTACCCCGCCGAATGTACTTGTGATCAGGGAAATCCTGGTTGTCGGCCTTCCTATAGGTGCTTCGTCCTTCGTCGGCATGCTGATTTTTTCCCTTCTGGGTTTTCTTATAGCGCGCATAGGTGTGAACGAGCTTGCCGCGCACAGTATCGCGGGTAACTTAAACTGGCTGACCTATGTCATACCCATGGCACTAGGGAGTGCCATCAGCATCCGGGTAGGTTTTGCCATCGGTGCGATGGACGAGGAAGGAATTCGCCGGATTCTTAAAGCAGCATTGATCGTGATCTTGGGCTATGCGGTCGTGGTCACCCTGTTGTTGATTGTGTGCAGACATTCGATGGTCTCTCTATATACGACCGATGCAGACGTGCTGGCGATAGCGGCGACGCTGATGTTATTTGTTGCCTTCTATCAGATCTTTGATGACCTGCTAGCAGTGTTTAATGGCGCTCTTAGGGGGTTCAAGGACACCTTTGTACCCATGGTGATTTCATTGATCAGCTATTGGTTTGTTTCGCTGCCGATAGGGTATGTGCTGGCGGAAGGATTAATTGATGGCATTGACCCGCTGGGAGTCTACGGTTACTGGAGCGCATTGACGTTTGGCTTGTTCCTTACGGGTATCTGTGTCGGGCTACGGTTATTGGTCACCACCCGCCGGGAACTCCAGCGGGTAGGTATGTCTCGGGCTGGTCTGACACTAGGGGACTGAACTACTGAGGTGCCTTGCAGCGTTCCTGATACCGGTACTTTAGCCTCGAGATATTCACATAGTTGCGATTGATCCGGTCTGTCATCTCAGCTTGGATATCTGCCCATTCGTCGTTAAAGAGTTCCTCCCCCAGTTCTTCACCGTAGTCGTCGTAACTGGCTTTTTTTGCCAGTGCAATATAGTCATTCATCTGTTCCATATGGCTGTCGCTCAGGGCCTGAAGGTTAGCGCTGCTGCGCATGGCACCAACCATCATTCGATGGTAGACAGCACAGGTGGTGTAACTTGCCATGGACTCACCAGCTTGCGATGCCTCAATGGGCAACACAATCAAGACCATCAACAGGCTGTCCCTGACAGCACGGCATGTGTACATCGGTCTGCTCCGATTTGCGCAACAGTTACTTCCAATAGTATCACGTTCGCGGCGACGGCCCCGTTATAGCTTTCGAGTCTGTCATTCTGCCGGGAAGTCCCTAGCTATCGACTTCCCAGACTTTAACGGTGAGCGTCTTCTTGCGCAGGTCAACATCACCGCTCCCCATTATCCGGGCCAGATCATAGTGATCGAAGCCTTAGAATCGCAGGTTGCTGCCCTCCCGTTGTCAAAAAGATCGACTGTAGCCGACGGGTCGATGTCGCCATCGTCATTGATCGCCCTTAGGTTACCGGTAAAGCACCCTTGCCTCTCTGTCTCGTTGGACGCGATCATGTTGTGAGTGGCGTCTACCAGTCAGCACTTGCCGACGGCCGCAACATCGAGTTCAGCAATGATCGGTTCCGCAAAGTCGAGGCTGTCTTTCTATACGGTGGGGTTGAGTGATCTCAGGAGATTCAGGAGCACCGGGCAAATCGCTTGAGTACGTGCTCAGTAACTCGTGACACACAGCTGTCTTGGAGACCATATGCCCAGTCAGTGCAACCGGCGGTGAATACTTCTCCGCGGCCTTTTCTGAAAGTTCCCATGACGGCGTTACCATTTTCGAACTGATGTCTTATCGCCGGGCTGTCCTCCCCCCCGATTCTCTCGGCGACCCAGTTCAATTCACCAATGTAGAGATCGTGGAGGCTGTCCGGAGCCTGCGCCGTTTCCCACAGTCTTGCGGGTGCCGTCCCCAGTATTTCGAAGCTCGAAGGTGTGCCATCGATGAAAGTCGGTGTCGGCTTGCCATCGACGACAATGAACTCGCAGCCATCGCATTCATAGCCAACCACAATGTCTCTATGACCGAGCTGTTCGCCTGCTTCCAGGCCCGTACCGGCAAATGCCCAGTGTCCAGGCTGGTGGATGGTGTAACCTCCGGTGCCCGCAGGCGAATTTGGCATGTGAGCGTATCCACCTCGCGTAAAGGAGACGCCGGTCATGCGGTTCTCGGCTCTGCCAACGAGTGGATCTGACCACATGGTCGACAGCGTCGGCGCGCTGGCTGGGTCATAAACGGGGTCGTCTTGTAGGTTGCACTTGTAGCCGATCATCTGTGTGTAATTGTCAGAGAATCG
>CAXPUI010000608.1:0-7063 GCA_964220205.1 Candidatus Allofontibacter communis
TTCCCGGGGAAGAGCGCCATCAGGCCGTCCCCCAGAAATTTGTCCACCATGCCTCCATGCTGCTCGATGGCGGGCACGACGGCCTCGTAGGCGGAGTGAAGCAAGTCGAGCACGGCGTCGGGAGCGAGGGCCTCCGACAGGGTCGTGCTCAATAGCGGCATTGGCTGCTGACGCCGCGCTGGACAGACCGCGCGCTTTGATAATGGCCGCACCCCGCTGCTGAACGGTCGGGATAAACGTGTTGTCAATCCAGTCCTGGTCGACCAGGTTGGCCGCAGCTTCTCCTGCTACCGTCGCATGAAAGATATCCGGGTACTGTGTGGCCGAGTGGTTACCCCATATCGCGAGACCAGACACCGCTGAGTTGTGGTTACCAGTCTTCTGGCCAAGTTGCGTAACCGCCCGGTTGTGGTCCAGCCGGGTCATGGCGGTAAATTGTCTCGGATCGAGATCAGGCGCATTCCTTTGTGCGATCAGGCAATTGGTATTCGCCGGATTTCCCACCACCAGCACTTTAACGTTACGACTGGCATGGTCATTCAGTGACTTACCCTGAACAGAGAAAATCGCCGCATTGGCTTCCAACAGATCCTTCCGCTCCATACCCGGACCCCGGGGTCGGGAACCAACCAGCAGCGCATAGTCGACATCCTTGAAAGCCACATCAGGTTCATCGGTAGCAATGATGTCGTGAACCAGGTCAAAAGCGCAGTCATCCAGTTCCATGACAACACCCGACAAGGCCTCCATGGCCGGTGGAATCTCCAAAAGTTGCAGGATGACCGGCTGATCATCTCCAAGCATCTGACCAGATGCTATTCTAAACAGCAGTGAATAACTGATCTGTCCTGCTGCGCCTGTCACCGCAACTCTTACTGGCTCTTTCATGGCTGACCTCATCTAAGAAAACAATTTAATGCGCTTGTAAGCGGCGGCAGATTATAACAATCTGGCTAAACACTGCACGCCTGAGAGCACACAGAAGCCCAGATGTTTCTCCGATCCCTGCAATTAGACGATTCTGCACGGCCAGACTGCTATCCATTTACCCTGCCAATCATAGAATCGCTCGAGGCACTGACCTTCAACAAGCCCGTCACCTTTCTGGTCGGTGAAAATGGCTGCGGTAAATCTACGTTGCTGGAAGCTATCGCCTGCGGACTGAATTGTCCCGCTGTAGGCGCAGCAGATGTTGCCCGGGACCCGTTGCTACAACCCGCGAGGGAGCTGGCGGGACACTTACGTTTCACCAAAACCAGCAACCCCCGGACTCGACTATTCTTCCGCGCAGAAGACGCCATTGGCTTTACTCGAGCTTTACAGGCAAATATGCAGGGTCTGACTGAGCTTGAAGCCGAATTCGAGCAGACACTCACCGGCTATGGCCGGACGCTGGCCATGGGATCCGTGAGAGGCCAGAAAAACCAGCTCGCCGAGCGATATGGCGAAAATCCCGACGCCAGGTCCCATGGAGAGTGGTTCATCAATCTGATCCAGGAAAGAATCCATCGACCCGGACTCTACCTGCTGGACGAACCGGAGACTCCACTATCACCTATCCACCAGTTGACGGTCCTTTCCGTGTTGAAGGAACGGGTCAGTCAGGGCGCTCAATTTATCATCGCAACCCACTCCCCCATTCTGATGGCCTTTCCTGATGCTGACATCTACTCACTGGACGGTATCACGATAGAGAAGGTCGCCTGGCAGGACGTTGAGCATGTCGCCATCACCCGTGCTTTCCTCGCCGACCCCGAGGCCTATTTGCAACACCTTTGAATCCCGACACCCGTTCAGGCCTCCATTAAAGTTCCAGTTTCACAGTTTCGTTATAAATCAATAAGTTAAAAGTTAAACAAGTGGCGTGCTGCGTGCCGATACTATTGACTTTCGAGTCTCTAGTGGTATGGTTTCCGGCCCGCTACAGGTAGCGTGACGCATCGCAGTAACTACCCGGGTGATCCCATGAATTGAGGGGCGATAAAACAGCCCGGGATTCCCTAGTTCCTGAAAGTCGCCAGCGCAAAACCATCAAGCGGCGGGTTACCGTTTTTGCAAGAGCAGGATATGAAAAACAAGAGAATCGATGGCAGGATCGGCTTCCCAGAGAAGCATGGACTCTATGATCCAGCCCTGGAAAAAGATTCCTGCGGCGTGGGTTTCGTCGCCAATATCAAGGGCGTTGCCAGTCATGAGATCATGACAGACGCTTACCACATCAATTCACGCATGGATCATCGCGGCGGATGTGGTTTCGAAGAGAACACCGGTGACGGTGCAGGCATCCTCACCGCTATGCCCCACAAATTTTTCCAGGAGGTTGCTGCCTCCATGGACATAAAACTCCCGGACCTTGGTTCATACGCCGCAGGGAATCTGTTCTTGCCCAACGATGAACAGAAGCGCAACGCCTGCAAGGCCCGCCTCCAGACACTGATTCAAGCTGCGGGCCTCGAGTGTCTCGGTTTCCGGGTGGTCCCCACAGACCCCGAGGCGGCTGATGTCGGTCCTGCTGCAAGGGATGCCATGCCCTTTATTGAACAGGTCATCATAGGCTCAACGGTTGAGCAGCAGAAATTCGATCAACTCCTGTTTCTTGTACGCCGTCGCTTTGCCAACGAATCCAGGCTGGACACCGAATTGGACGAAAACGACCTGGTTTACGTCTGCAGCCTGAATAGCCGAGTGATTGTCTACAAAGGGATGCTCACTCCCGCGCAACTGTTCCCCTTCTACCCGGATCTGGAGAACGACAGCTATGAATCGCACCTGGCCATGGTGCACTCACGGTTTTCCACCAATACTTTTCCGAGTTGGGATCGCGCTCAGCCGAACCGGTTCATGAGTCACAACGGTGAAATCAACACTCTGCGCGGCAACATCAATATGATGACCGCGCGTGAAGGGGTCGTCAGCTCCGAGTTGTACGGTGCAGATATCAACGACCTGTTTCCAATTATCGAACCGGATTGCTCTGACTCGGGAAATTTCGACAACGTCCTTGAATTCATGCTGATGTCCGGCCGAACACTTCAGGAAGCCGTCATGATGATGATTCCCGAGGCCTGGCAGGCTGACGTTAACATGCCGCAGAACAAGCGGGCCTTTTATGAATTCCACTCCGCCCTGATGGAGCCCTGGGACGGTCCTGCATCGATTGCGTTCACGGATGGTCAGTACATCGGCGCGGTACTTGACCGCAATGGTCTCCGACCATCACGCTACTACGTGACCAAGGACGACAAGGTCATCATGGCCAGCGAAGTTGGTGTCCTGCCTGTCGCCCCGGAAAACGTACTGAGCAAGGGTCGCCTGCAACCTGGGAAGATGTTCCTGGTCGATTTCAACGCGGGCCGCCTGATTCCTGATGAAGAATTGAAAGAGGAATTCGCCAACCGCCGGCCTTACGGCGAGTGGATCGAGAACCAGAGAATTGAACTCGCTGGCCTTCCACGGACCAGGACAGAATTCGACTACAACCCGGAATCACTTATCCAACGGATGCAGGCTTTCGGGTACACAGTAGAAACCATGCAGTTCATGCTGTTACCCCTGGTAACCGAGGCCCGCGACCCGCTGGGCTCCATGGGTAATGACTCTGCACTGGCCTGCCTGTCAGACAAGTCACGCATGATCTATGACTATTTCAAGCAGCTTTTCGCACAGATCACGAATCCCGCCATTGATTCCATCCGGGAAGAAGTCGTCATGTCGCTGCAGTGCATGATAGGACCCGAAGGCAATCTGCTCGATACCAGCGAAAACCAGGCTCGACGACTCAATGTGCCTCATCCGATTCTCTCCAACACTGAGCTCGACAGCCTGAAGAATATCGATGAGAAAGGCTGGAAAACCAAGGTCATCGATATCACGTTCAACAAAGCCGATGGCCTCGACGGCATGCAGGCGGCCTTGGATCGACTCTGCAGTGAAGCCTCCCAGGCGATCGAAGACAGCTACTCGCTGATTGTCCTGTCTGATCGACAGATTAGCGCGGAGCGAATGGCGCTCAGCTCGCTGATCGCCTGTGGAGCCGTGCATCATCACCTCGTTGCAGGTCACAACCGAACGCGCATCGGTATCATCGTGGAATCCGGCGAAGCCAGAGAAGTCCATCACCATTGCTTGCTGGTGGGTTATGGCGCCGATGCCATTAATCCTTATGTCGCATTCGAAGCACTATGGCAGGCTCAGCAGGATGATGTCTTGGACCCGGAGGCATACCCAGACATCGACACCATCGTCGAAGGCTATCGAAAAGGGGTGGCGAAAGGCATGCTCAAAGTCATGGCAAAGATGGGTATCTCAACCCTGCAGTCATACAAGAGCGCGCAGATCTTCGAAGCTGTCGGTCTCGCTGATGAAATCATTGAGCGTTGCTTTGTCGGTACCGCAAGCCGCGTGCAGGGCGTCAGTTTTGAGGTTCTTTTCGAAGAAATGAAGGTCCGTCATGAACTTGGTTACCCTGTCAGAAACGAGAACCTGATCCCCGTGTTGCCCAACCCGGGCGACTTTCATTGGCGCAGGGGTGGTGACACCCATATGTGGGACCCTGAGACCATCACCAACCTGCAGGTGGCGTCTCGAACGAACAACCAGGATGCCTACAGGGCATTCGCCAGACATGCCAACGAAGTATCCACACGGAACGCCACTTTCCGAGGACTGCTTGACTTCAAGGTAACCGATGCAGGTATCGATATCGCCGAAGTCGAGCCAGCCGCAGACATCGTGAAGCGCTTCTGCACCGGAGCCATGAGCTTCGGCTCCATATCGGCCGAGAGTCACGAAGCACTCGCTATCGCCATGAACCGGCTTGGAGGCAAGTCGAACACCGGGGAAGGTGGCGAAGACCCCGAACGTTTCAAGACAATGCCCAATGGCGATTCCAAGCGGTCAGCAATCAAGCAGGTTGCTTCCGGTCGCTTTGGTGTCACGATCTGGTACCTGGCAAACGCTGACGAACTGCAGATCAAGATCGTCCAGGGTGCCAAGCCCGGCGAAGGGGGGGAACTCCCTGGCACCAAGGTTGACAACATTATTGCCAAAACACGGCATTCAACCCCCGGGGTTGGTCTCATCAGTCCACCACCGCACCATGATATCTACTCGATAGAAGATATCGCGCAACTGATTCACGACCTTAAGAACGCCAATCCAAACGCGCGGATAAGTGTCAAACTGGGATCAGAGATCGGTGTAGGGACAATTGCCGCCGGCGTCACCAAGGCAAAAACCGATCATCTGGTTATTGCCGGTCACGATGGAGGCACCGGGGCGTCCCCACTAACCTCAATCAAACACGCCGGCCTGCCCTGGGAACTCGGCATCGCCGAAACGCATCAGACGCTGGTCAAGAATAATCTCCGCTCCCGTGTCGTACTCCAGACTGACGGCCAGATTAAGACAGGGCGCGATGTCGCCATGGCTTTCCTGCTGGGCGCCGAGGAAGTCGGGTTTGCGACTGCACCCCTGGTGACTCTCGGCTGCATCATGATGCGCAAGTGTCATCTGAATACCTGTCCGGTCGGCATCGCCACTCAGGACCCCGAGTTACGGAAGAAATTCAACGGCAGCCCGGACCATGTGGTGAACTATTTGTTCATGGTGGCTGAAGAGCTCCGGGAAATCATGGCTGATCTCGGGATCAGCAACGTCAACGACCTGATTGGCCGGGTCGATCTGCTGGAAACCAAAAAGGCGATCAACCACTGGAAATCCAGGGGTCTTGATTTCACCAGTATTCTGACACCAGCCCAGATTGTCTACGAAGGCACGGACGTCTATCAAACCCGGGAACAGGACCATGCACTCGACAAGGCACTGGACAATAAATTGATAGAACAGGCCAGGCCCGCACTTGAAAAAGGCGAGCAGGTTTTTATCGAAAGCGAAGTGCTCAATATCAACCGGGTCGTCGGCACCATGCTGTCTCACAAGGTGGCAGAAACCACTAACGGCGCACTGCTGCCTGAAGACACGATCAACATTAAGCTACACGGCTCTGCTGGCCAGAGTCTTGGCGCCTGGCTCGCGACGGGGATTACCATCCAAGTGGAAGGGGATGCCAACGACTACGTGGGCAAAGGCTTATCCGGGGGTAAGTTGATCATCTATCCTCCCAAGGAAAGTTCTTTCAGCCCTGAGGAAAATATTCTTATTGGTAACGTCGCACTCTATGGTGCAACGTCCGGTGAAGCCTATTTCAGGGGTATTGCCGCCGAGCGATTCTGCGTCAGAGACAGCGGGGCTCATGCAGTGATCGAAGGCATTGGAGATCATGGCTGTGAATATATGACCGGTGGTCGAGTGGCCATACTTGGAGAAACCGGCAGAAACTTCGGGGCAGGCATGAGCGGTGGTATCGCCTATGTCTGGGACAGGGCCGGTGATTTTGAAAGCAAATGCAACATGGGCACCTTCGAACTCGAACCCGTCACAGCAGACAAAGATGCCGACGAACTCCGTGCCATGATTGAAAAACACGAACAACATACAGGTTCATCTGTCGCTCGCGAAATACTGGGTAACTGGGAATCAGAGTTGCCTCGATTCAAAAAGGTCATGCCGATGGACTACAAACGGGTCCTCGCGGAAATGGCGACTGAACAGGACGTGGCTGTAGCTGCTAACCCTTGATGAAAACATCAAGAAGACAAAAACAAGAGATCAGACCAGAGCTAACAATTTATGGGTAAGCCAACAGGTTTTAAGGAATTTGAACGCGAAGTGGAACCTTATCGGGCTCCCGCCGAGCGCCTTCTCGATTTCAAGGAACTGTACACAGAACATGACGAACCCCATCTGACCACGCAGGGTGCCCGCTGCATGGACTGCGGTGTGCCATTCTGCCAATCCAACAATGGTTGTCCAATTCATAACCTGATTCCTGAGTGGAACGACCTGGTTTACAACGGCCGTTGGCAGGACGCTCTTGATCGGTTGCACAAGACCAACAATTTTCCGGAATTCACCGGACGTGTCTGTCCTGCTCCTTGCGAAGGAGCCTGTGTCCTCGGTATCACCGATCCCCCGGTAACGATCAAGAACATAGAGAATGCGA
>CAXPUI010000609.1:0-7349 GCA_964220205.1 Candidatus Allofontibacter communis
AGCGCTTGCTGCCTATAACTACGGTCCAAGCAGAATCAAAACCCGCGCCGATATCCCTCCCGTTGTCTGGCGATACGTTGCCAGGGTCATGGCACGGAAACCGACGCAGATTCCCATCAAGTCATCCAGCAGACGAGTATTGAATTCATTTGCCCGTCATCATCGCGCCAGGGCATTTGCCGCCGCCATTAATGACCTGGCCCCCGACGTCCGTACTGTGATCGTGGAGAGGGAAAACCGCTATTCGGTGGAGGTTGACCAGCCAACCCCCACAAGCCAATCCCCTGGAATCAATCAGCTCATCGAGCTTATTCAACTTGAGGAGACCTACCCATGAAGATGAGTGCAGTCGCTTGCATGCCATTGTTATTAAGTCTGTCAAACCCTTTATGGTCTGCCGACTTCTTCTACGAGGCCAAGGTTACCGGTGTTACACCGATATCAACGCAAGTAGCCACCAATCAGCAGGCGCCTGAATGTTTCGAGACAAAACCCGAGGGTTTCGCTGATATCCTCTTCTGGGACCTGGGCTGTGACTCACCCCGGAACATCACCATCATCCAATACCAGGTCTCCTATCGCCTGGGGAATAAGGAATTAACCAGCATGCAACCGACGGACCCGGGGGAAACAATCAAGGTAAAACTGAATGCCGTTCCCGCATCGTCGAAGAAGCGCAGTTGAACCGCCAGACCGGAAACATCGCCGGGCTGTTTAACCACTCAGTGATTTCAGTAAACTCCACCGCATACTCAATTCAGGGTGGAAGACATGTCAGTTATCGGCGTTATTGGGACAGGCGTTATCGGCACCGGATGGGCTGCCAGGTTTCTGGCAGGAGGTCACCGGGTGAAGGCCTGGGACCCTGCCCCGGGTTTCGCTGAAAGGTTACATCACGAGATAGCCAGGCTCTGGCCCGTCCTGGAACGGTACGGGATTGAAGAAACTGCTTCACCCGAGCATCTGACCTGCGTGCCCACGCTCACCGATGCCTGTACTGAGACGATACTGATCCAGGAATCTGTTCCCGAGAACCTAGACATCAAGCGAGCTGTACACAGCAGCCTTAACTCAAGCTGCGACAAGAACACTATCATCGCATCCAGTTCATCAGGGCTGTTGCCAACCGATATCCAGACCGTTCACGACTACCCAGAGCGCATGTTGATCGGCCACCCGTTTAATCCAGTCTACCTCCTGCCATTGGTAGAAATAGTCCCCGGCCAGGGAACAAACAGCGACACCATCGATAGAGCGAGAGACTTCTACCAAGGACTAGGTATGCATCCCCTGGTGGTGCAAAAAGAAATCGAAGGCTATCTTTCCGATCGCCTGCAGGAAGCCCTCTGGCGCGAAGTATTGCACCTGGTTAACGACGGTATCGCCACCACGGAAGAACTCGATGACGCCATTACCTATGGACCGGGATTACGCTGGGCGATTATGGGCACGTGCCTCACTTTCCATCTCGCGGGAGGAACGGGTGGCATGCGACACATGCTTGAACAGTTCGGCCCGGCGCTGAAACTGCCCTGGACTCACCTCGAAGCACCCGAACTCACTGATGAGTTGATTGATCGCATGGTCACGGGCACCGAAGAACAGGCTGCCGGTCGCTCAGTCGAAGAACTGGAACGCCTGCGTGACGACTGCCTTATCGATATTATGCGTGCCCTGGAAAGGTACAAAGTCGGGGCCGGCGCCCTGATTAAGGACCGTTAATCCCAAGGGATCAACACGCTTGATGGCGTTCGCCGCCGCCAGCACTTTCAGTAAACTCCAGCCACCTCAACCCGGGAATTCCAACAATGAACAGGGCCGAGCTGCCACCCCGCGATCAGTTAATCGATCAGCTGACCGCTTTCATGGACGAACACATCTATCCGAATGAGGATCTTTACCACCAGCAGCTGAATGCTCTGGAAGATCGCTTTACCACCGTTCCCCTCATGGAAGAACTGAAGGCCAAAGCCCGGTCGCTTGGTCTCTGGAATTTATGGCTGCCAAAGAATCATGGGGGCCTGTCCAATGAAGACTACTGTCCGTTGGCTGAAATAATGGGGCGGGTGCTCTGGTCTCCCGAGGTCTTTAACTGCAATGCCCCGGATACCGGGAATATGGAGGTCTTTCTTAAATACGGCACTGAGGCACAGCAACAAGCCTGGCTGACACCCTTGTTGGAAGGGGAAATTCGCTCCTCCTACTGCATGACGGAACCTGATGTAGCATCCAGTGATGCCACTAACGTCAGGACGTCTATCACCAGAGATGGTAACGACTATGTCATCAACGGCCGAAAATGGTTTATCACCAACGCCCCCTACGAAAGAACCAAAATTTTCATCGTCATGGGCAAGTCAGATCCTGACAACAGCAACCGCCACCTGCAACAGAGCCAGATTCTCGTGCCCAAGAACACCCCTGGAGTAACCGTTGTCCGGCCACTAACGACACTGGGTTACGACGATGCTCCGCTGGGACATGCAGAGGTACTCTTTGACAATGTCCGGGTACCCGCAGAGAACATCCTCCTCGGGGAAGGTCGTGGCTTTGAAATTGCCCAGGGACGCCTGGGTCCCGGCAGAATTCATCACTGCATGAGACTGATCGGCAGCGCCCAGCGAGCTCTTGAATTCGCCTGCCGGCGAGCAACCGAAAGAGAGACTTTTGGTCGAAAGCTCGCCGACCACCAGTCAGTACTGGAAGACATTGCGCGGTCATTCAACGAAATCGAACAGGGTAGACTGCTCACCCTGAAAACTGCCAGAAAAATTGACGAGACCGGCGCGAAAGATGCCCGTGACCTGATCGCAGCAGCGAAAATCACTGTCCCCCTAATGGCCCAGACTGTTATTGACAGATGCATGCAGATACACGGTGCTGGAGGACTGACTGCCGATTACCCCATGGCCGAAGCATTCAACTACGCGCGATGGTGTCGTCAGGCGGATGGCCCTGACCAGGTGCATATGATGGCTCTCGGCAAGCAGCTGATCCGACGTTACGCCGGCTGACGGACCTGAACCTCTGGTCAGTTGAACAGCTGGTCTGCAAATAACTGCCGGACCCTGGCATCGTTATCGCTGCTGATGGCGATTGCACTGTGTTCGGCCCGCTGATGCACCATGGAAATACCTCGAATATCAATACCTTCATCTGCCAGTCGTCTGGCAATAGCAGCAAGTGCACCCGGTTGATCCTCAATCCTTATCAGGACACTCTCTTCAGCAATCGCATTGAAACCTGCTGAAATCAGCGCACTGAGCGACCTGTCATAATCGCTGACAATCAGCGTGAGGAAAGCATCTTCTCCAACGACGCGCGTTGTAATATCCCGGATGTCGATATCCATGCTGCTGAGAACTTCGGTGACCTCAGCCAGGGTGCCAGGCCGATCATCACCAACAACCGTAATCCGCTTTAACTCATGCTCTTCTGTCATCTGCAATATCCTTGATAAACCGGTCCAGCATCTCTCTGGCAGTACCTGGCACCAGAATAATATGTGACATGCCGTTGTTACTCGCCAACTGCCAACGTTCCACTACCTCTGCACGAGGCGCCGGGAAATAGAGCGTAATGGCGTTAGGATTCCGTTTCACGTCAATACCAAGACCGGTCATATATTCCACGGCATAGTCCGTCAGGCGTAGTGCTTCAGCTACTCTTTCAGCCAGGCCTTCACGACCCAGGGATCGGATGAGCTGCCAGAGAATCAGCGGTGTCAAACCGTTCCTCGAACCGGAGATCGTTGTATCGAGGTTGCCAATGTAAGCGATGCTCCTGGCAATACGGTCAACATTGCTTTTCAACGCCATGACAATACCACACGGAATCGCCGATCCCAGGAACTTGTGGCCTGATATGGCGATACTATGAGCACCATCTGCAAAATCAAAAGGTGGCGGATCATCCAGGAAAGGTGCCAGGGCTCCGGACATAGCGGCATCGCAGTGAATGTAGAAATTTGGCACCTCTAACTCCGCGATGATTGCCTGTATCCGGGCAATGTCATCCTTGGCTTCGGTCATCGTCGTGCCAATGTTGGCAAAGATTATCGGCGTTCTGTCCCGGTGTAAGCTGATAGTTTCGCGCAAGTCGTCGTAGTCGATTTCACCATTCTTCTGAGAGCGGATCATGATATGCCGCATGTTCAGGAAGTGAACATTCTTGGTCACGCTGTAATGTGAGTCCTGCGAAAGGTAAACCACACCGTCCGGGTAAAGTTCCCGTGCCAGGTAGAGTCCATAAAGATTGCCCTCAGTGCCTCCATTGGTGACATACCCCCACCAGTTGTTTTCCGGTGCCCGTAACAGATCGGCGAAAAACAGCAGTACCTCGCGCTCAAATTCGCGGCTGTCCACCTTCCAGGTACCCCCCACAAAGGGATCTCCTATGTTATTCAGCGGCAGGTCCAGGCAGTCGGACAACAGCGATCCGTCAAGGTCTCGAGACGCCGGATAACCCAGGTAGCTTGCAGCTTTAACCCGGGCATCCGCTAAAAACCTTTCAAGCCTCGCTCGATCCGACGGGTTAAGTTGTCTGACAGTCACGCTTTACTCCTTAAATGGTCGTATGAACTTTCCACACAGCGAACAAAAATCCAAGTTAGCGGTTGAGGCCGCATTGGCAGTGTGCTTTTATGCCGTTTCGCTTTTTTAGGATATGTCATGTCTATCTCTAAAGACTCTAAAGAACAGTCAGAGTTCCGTGAATACTGTCGGTCCTGGCTGGAAGAGAACCGTCCACCACCCACAGAGTTCCCGCTGCCACAGGCGGCCTACGAGGTCATGACCGAAGACCACAGAAGCTATCTGGTTGACTGGCAGGCCCGCTGTTATGAAGCTGGACTCATCGCAACCGATGTTGACAAAGAATATGGTGGCCACGGGCATGACGGCTTCCAGATTATCGCCAGTAATGAGGTCCGTAAAGCCGGCGTACCCTACTTCATTAATTGGATCGGGCTGGGCATGGCTGCGCCTACATTGCTGATTCACGGCACCGAGGAACAGAAGCAGCAGTTCCTACCACCCATCTTCTCCGCCGAGGACATCTGGTGCCAGGGTTTCAGTGAACCCGGTGCCGGGTCAGATCTCGCCTCACTGCAGACCAGTGCCGTTAAAGACGGCGATAACTGGCTCATCAACGGCAGCAAGGTGTGGACCAGTCTAGGACATTTCGCCCGCTGGATGCTGCTGCTCGCACGAACTGACAAACAGGACAAATATAACGGCATTACCTATTTTCTATGTCCCATGGAGCATCCTGGCGTCACCGTAAAACCTATACACAAGATGACGGGAGAGTCAGGTTTCAACGAGGTATTCCTTGAAGATGTGACTATCCCGGACGACCTGCGTGTCGATGCGATCGGGGCAGGCTGGAAAGTAGCCATGTCCACCCTGACCGTGGAACGCGGCGCCGCGCAGGGCGTCGGCGCGATAGCATCATCCGAATCGCCGTTCGCAGCAATCGAGCAGCTCATAGAAACCGCCAAGACAACCACTCGAAATGGCAGAACGCTTTGGGAAGATCCCACAATTCGGGATCGAATCCTGAAAGTCTATGAACGTACCGAAGCCTCGACCCAGAGCGCGCGCAGGGCACGGATCAATGCCTTAAATGGTGGTGCTATGCGCATACCCCTTCAGGGAAAACTGAACGGGAGTGAGATCGGCCAGGAGATGCATCAGCTTGCGATGACTATCCTCGGACCTGCTGCGAGCCTTTACATCGGTGACACCAACGCCGTGGATAACGGGCGCTGGGCACTCGGTTACATGAATACCTATACGGGGACGATTTCCGGCGGCAGCAGTGAAATTCAACGTAATATCCTGGGCGAACGCGTCCTCGGCATGCCAAAGACCAAGTAAGGGGCAGTTACATGGCACAACCTAAAGATTTTGGCTTCGGGGAGGAGCAGGTCATGCTCCAGGAGGCAGCGCGGCGATTCTGCGATGACAAGCAACCTTTAACGGCGCTTCGCCAGGCAACGGCGGGGTCCGAAGACCCGTATCACGGCAAAGACAGACCCGGCCACTTTGATGCAGCAGCCTGGCAGGAAATGGTAGAGCTCGGTTGGACAGCTCTGGCAGTCCCGGAGTCAGCAGGGGGTGTCGGCATGAGCCTCGTGACAGCGGTTATTCTGGCCGAAGAAATAGGCCGGGCAGCCATGCCCACGCCACTGACCTCTACGCTCCAGACAACTTACGTACTCAAAGCCGCAGGCAGTCCCGCAAACAACTGGCTGGCGAGAATAGTCGAGGGCCAGGCAGCCAGTCTGGCGATCCAGCCGCATGACGGTTCTCACCTGCCTGACTCTACAACCATCGTGGTGAAGGACGGTAGACTGTCGGGAACCGCCAGTTTCGTTCAGGACGTGCAGAAGACCGACTTCCTGGTCGTCGCTGCCAAGGAATCCGGCCAGACCAAGCTATATGCACTGAATACGGCAACGGAAGGCGTCTCCGTGCAGTTCGACAAGATTGTCGATCTGACAAGAGACCAGGGCAGGGTCACATTTGACGGTGCGGCGGCTGAGTGTATCGCTGAAGATGGGGCCAAGGTGCTCGCTGCCGCCATGCCCGCGATTCTCACCCTGATTGCTGCCGATGTCGCTGGCGGCTGCGAATGGCTGATGCAGGCGACAGCGGAGTACGCGAGTGTACGAACACAATTTGATCGGCCTATCGGTTTCTTCCAGGCAGTCAAACACCCTATCGTCAATATGATGATTGCAGCGGATGAAACACGTTCGCTGGTTTACAACGCCGCCTGTGCTTATGACACCGAGCCGGAGAAAGCAGCGCTAGCCGCTCACCTTGCAAAGTCCAGCGCCGCAGATACCGCGGAATTCTGCGCCAATCGCTCGACCCAGTTACATGGTGGTATCGGGTTTACCTGGGAACACGACGTACAGATCTATCACAAGCGACAACTGCACTCAAAACAGTTATACGGTGATGCCGTCTGGCATCGTGAACAGGCTGCCAGTTATCTGTAACAGGCAGGTGGCATGACTCTGCCTGAAAGAGCATCGCGACAAGGAGAGTTCTTTCAGTAAGGACCAGGAAGGTGCCGTCAGGCAAAGCCTCCTTTTTGATCTGCCGCCAGCTAAAGCTGTACGACTTTGACGTACAGGATATTGTCTGCTGCCAGGTCCGGCGCCGTGCTTTCGCCTAAAGCTTCGGCATCGGATAACGCCATCCATTCCCCCAGTCTTCCTGAGACTTTAGCTCGGAGGTGATCGTGAAGGCGGCTTGATGTTTCACTTCCAGAGACATTCAGGCTGACGGTTTCGTTCACCAACATCGGGGTGACCCTGACAGAGGCAAACTGCTCTG
>CAXPUI010000610.1:0-6550 GCA_964220205.1 Candidatus Allofontibacter communis
ACCCAATTGAAATCCCCATGCCCAAGAAAACCTTAATCCCTGCGATCAAGAACCCATTTGCCCAATCGGAGCAGCTCGAGTTCTCCGTCCCGGACCAGGTTGATTACCAGCCCGGCCCCTACGAAGAGACCCTCCACGAAGCTCATGAGATCATTCAAAAGCCCTTTGTTTCAGCAGGGCTTCGCAACATTCAACGGCAACATCTGAAGGATCGGATGACCGTCTGGGAACGGATCAAGGTCCTGACCAGCAAACCGCCCAAAGTCCTCTTTCAGAACTGGGGACCAAACCTGGATGGCGCCTCCCTGGTTACCGCGATCATCGACGTAGAAGGACGAGATGTTGCCCTGTACGGTCATGACTTCACCGTTCGCGCAGGCTCAATGGATGCGACCAACGGCAAAAAGCTCGCCAGGCTCTACGAACTCGCTGGCAACCGCAAGATCCCGCTGATTGGCATGAACGATTCATCAGGCGCGTTTGTACCGGCTGGCGTAGGCGGTCTGGAAGGCTACGCAGAAGCTTTCACAGCCTTGAGGAAAATCAGCGGTATCGTGCCATCGATCATGTGCATGTTCGGCTTCAACGCAGGAGGAGGCTCTTACCTGCCTCGCCAGGGTAGTTTCCTCATTCAGCCGAAAGAAACATTTTTTGGCCTCACAGGTCCAGGCGTCGTGAAATCAGTTCTGGGTGAAGATATTTCGGCTGATGATCTCGGCGGTCCAAAAGTACACAGCCAGACCGGGGTGACGGACATTACGGTTTCCGACGAGGTAAATGCCCTGCAGACCGCGAGAGAACTCCTGCGCTATCTGCCCAGCTCCAACGCTGAAATGGCCCCTTTCCTGGAGACGTCTGACCCCATAGATCGGAAGACGTGGGATATCGACCTGTTATTCAAAAAAGCCTTCAATTCACCCACGGGCTTTAATACGCCATTCGACGTCAGCATCATCATCCAGCAGATCTGTGATCACGGGGATTACTTTGAAATTCAGCCAGAACGAGCCCGGAACACCATTACCTGTTTCGGCAGGCTTGGAGGCAATGTTGTCGGCTTTGTTGCAAACAATTCAGCCGTGGGCTCGGGTCAGATTGACATTGATGCGGCTTACAAGAATGCCCGCTTCATCCGCTTCTGCAACCTTTACAACATCCCTGTCATCTTTATGGAGGACACAACCGGGTTCCTGCCAGGTCGCGAACAGGAATCCGGCGGTATTGTTCAGGCTGGTCGTGCGATGCTCGATGCCATTATCGACCTCAGAACTCCACGCTTCCTGGTCCTGATACGTAACGCGATCGGCGGGGCCTACGCTTCCTACAACAACTACCCCACGGGTGCAGACCTGGTCGTCGCACTGCCGACCACCCGGGTCGCAGTCATGGGTCCTCCAGGCGTGGAATTTGTCTACAAGGACGAGCTTCGAGCATTGCGAGGTGGACTGCAGAAAAGAATCGAGCAGAACAAGCAGGCTCTCGCTGCGCAGGGAGTGAAAGGCAGCAGACTGGACAACGAGGCCAAGGCAAGTGCCAGTGAGTGGCTAGCCGCAGAGGAAGCAGCACTCGCCAGACGTTACGAAAAAGAACTGATGAACCCCAAGGAGGCACTGTCCCTGGGCTCCGTGTCACAGATCGTGATGCCCTCTGACCTCAGGCAACTCCTGGCCGAACACATGGCGTTCCATCTCCGTCATTACGTCGCAACACCTTTCGCTGGTATCCAGCGAGAGTTCCACTAGGAGACTGCCCATGTCGAACCAATGGTATCTGAGCAATCCACTCATTCATCAGAATCGTCGCAAAACAACCGGCTCCCAGTGGCAGCAGTCTTTCGACTGCACAGACATGCGTCCACTCATCATCTGTCGGGGCCCCATCCGCATGGAGGCCATGACGGTGTTTGAAGAAATGGGTATCAGTGACTATGGCATCCTGCTCTCAGAGAAGGACTCCATCACTTATGCCAATGCACTGTCTCCCGAGCTCCGCAAGCACAGCAACCCAGACAGGGTGCACCGGGTTCAGGACTACACCGGTTCCACGAAAGAAGAACGACATGCGCGCATTGATCAGATCGTGCAGATCGCCAAGCGCAATGGCTACGACAGCATCTTCGCAGGCTACGGCTTCATGGCGGAAGACGAGGAAATGGTCGCCGCGATGGAAGCTGCAGGACTTAACTTTATCGGTCCGTGCTCACAGACAGTCGAATCGGCGGGACGCAAAGATCTCGCGAAACGAACCGCGCTGGCGGTGGATGTCTCGGTCACGCCCGGCATTGATAACGCGACGACGCTGACCTTGTTACGGCTGTGTCCCACTGAGAAAGACCTGCAGTCCGCGATCAAGAAAAATGGTCTGAAAGTCACCAAACGCGCCATGGACAATGCGAACAGTCTCGAGGAGAAAGCCGAGCTTGTACTGGATGCCTCTTACTCCAAGGGTATCGATCTATTCAGCATCGATGAGCTCGCCGAGACCCTGTCGGAAGAAATTGGCACGATCTTCAAGAGCAATCCGGACAACCGAATGCGACTCAAAGCGATCGGCGGCGGTGGTGGCAAAGGTCAGCGGATACTGGATGCACCTGCCCAGTACAAAGGCAGCGCCGCCCGGAAGCTGGCTCAGGCTACCGCACCCGTGCCCTCTCTGCTCCGTGAAGTACTCTCCGAGGTAAAAGCGACGGGTGTCGGCGACAACAAGAATGTCCTGGCAGAAGTCAATGTCGAGACCGTTCGCCACCTGGAAATTCAGGTGGTCGGCAATGGTGACTGGTGCGTCACCATGGGTGGCCGCGACTGTTCGGTACAGATGAACGAGCAGAAACTGCTTGAGGTATCCGTGACCCAGGAAGAACTCGCGGAAGCCATCGAGAAAACAACAGGTGCGGCAGCAAGACAGTCTCTGGAGACAGACCTCCGCATGCTGACTGAGATGGAAGAAGAAGGCGCCCGATTTGGTGCCGCTGTCGGTCTGGATTCCGTTTCGACTTTCGAATGCATCATTGACCGGGATCGGCATTACTTCATGGAAATGAACACGCGGGTGCAGGTCGAGCACCGCGTCAGCGAACTCTGCTACAGCCTGAGATTCACCAACCCTGACAGTCCAGACGACTCATTCTCTGTCGATTCAATCGTCGAACTGATGGTTCTCCTGGCCCGACACGGCAGTCGCCTGCCCTGCCCAAGCAGAGAACGCCGGGAGCCTGCTTCCCTTGAGGCAAGGATGAATGCCACCGACCATGCGCTTAAACCCCATGCGGGCGGCATCATTACACAGTGGTCAGATACGATCGAAGGTGAAATCAGGGACGACCAGGGTATCTGCCTGCACAATCCTGATACCGACGTCTTCATGAAGTACCATCTGGCGGGCGCCTATGATTCAAACATTGCGCTGCTGTTGTCGACCGGTGCCGGCCGGACAGAATCGTACGCCCAGATGGCGGAAATCCTGAGGCAGACCCGGCTGACGGGTGACAATCTGGCAACCAATATCGAATTCCTGTACGGCTTAATCAACTGGCTGATCGGCAATAATGTGGAGGCCCGGCCCGCGACTAATTTCGTTGTGCCCTACTTGACCGCCGTGGGTCAACTGCAGGCAATCAGCAGCAACATTGACGTCGTCTATGCTTATGATGCTATTGAGAAGGCTCATCTTGCCGCAAACAACGATCCTGCCTACAGGAACTCCGTGCAGACGATCATGGCCCGCAAGGCCAGCCTGCTGGCGAGAGCCATCAACCGATTATTCGCTGACCCGCACTTCCTTTCGGGTTGGCTCGCTGTCAACCAGCATCGTTTTGAGTTATCTGACAAGGGGATCCAATGGCGGGATAACCCCGTCCGGGTTCTGGCAGACCTTTACGACTTCCTGAATATGGATCAGCGCAAAAACCTGCCGGCTCTTTACGCCATCTGGGATCATGACGATGAACTGCTGAAAGAGGCACTGAGCTTCTACGATTCCCTCGAGGCCGCTCTCGGTACGCAGAACTGGTCAGCCCTGAACAGAGCGCTGAACGGGAAAAAAGGTAAAGAAGTCCTGGGTAGTGCCTTGGAAGAGGCCCAAGCTGCCCACGCTGGCTTTCAACTGGGCATGGATGTTCTTTCGATTCTACCTTACGTGGGGCAACGCGCTGGTTTCTTTGACTTATGTGTCAATGAAGATCTGAGCATCTCAATTCCCGAGGCGTTAAGAGATAGAGAAGCCCAGGATGCAGCTTTCAGGCAGCTATCGCCTCCCCCTGCCATATCCGGTGATCAGATTACAGCCCCCACAGGAGGGATGTTCTACGCGCGGGAGGCCCCTGACCAGCCCCCCTTTATCAACGCGGGCGATCACTTCGACGCTGGAGATCCGCTCTTTATTGTTGAAGTCATGAAAATGTTCAACAAGGTTTACGCTCCCTTCTCGGGTACTGTTGATGAGATACTTATCGATACCGATGCGACCATTGTGAAAAGAGGTGAAGCTGTCTTCAAGGTAACACCTGACGATGAAATCGTCACAGCGTCTGCGGACGAAATACAGGCCGCTATCCGACGGGAGACCGATCAGTTCCTCGCTGAAAACGGCTACGGACGATCTTCCCAGAAGAAACAGCGATAGAAACAGCCATAATAGTAGAAGAAAAAATAGACGAAACAATAGACGAAACTGTACCAGCAGAAAAACAGCCCAACAGGCAGAGAGCGCTGAACAAGCAGAAAAGAGGAAGCCATCATGATTACAGCCCTGGACCACATCGCCATCGCAGTCCCCGACCTGCAACGGGCCATTGATCGATTTATGCAGGACTTCGGTATCACGTTTGAGGGAACCGAAGACGTCGAGGCAGCACGCACCACGACGGCCTTCTTTCCGATTGACGGTACCAGCATTGAACTGGTGCATCCTCTGAACGGTACTGAAGGCCCCCTGGTCCAGCACCTGGAAAAACGGGGACCGGGCATCCACCACATCTGCTTCAGGTCCGACAATCTCGACGACGATATTGTCAGGCTTAAAGGCAAGGGCTACCAGTTTCTTTCCGATGAGCCTTCAATTGGCGCACACAATACACGTGTGATCTTCATCCATCCCAAGTCCTGCGATGGTGTCCTGATCGAATTGAATGAATATCCAGAGGGCCATCACTGATGACCGACAACCAGTACCAGGCACCACAAGCATCCCTGCAGGACTGGCAGGACGCAGCCGAAAAGCAGATGAAAGGCAAACCGGTCGAGTCCCTCAACAGGACGACTGCCGAAGGCATTGAGGTCAAAGCTCTCTATACCAGTGCGGATCTGGACAACCTCCCGTATGCAGATTCATTACCCGGCCTTGAACCCTTCATCAGGGGTCCGCAGGCCACCATGTACGCCGGGCGACCTTGGACCATCCGCCAGTACGCGGGCTTTTCGACCGCAGAGGAATCGAACGCATTCTACCGTCAACTCCTCAACGAAGGCGGTCAGGGTATATCGGTTGCCTTTGATCTTGCTACCCATCGCGGTTACGACTCCGATCATGATCGAGTGACCCATGATGTCGGTAAAGCCGGTGTCGCTATCGACTCTGTCGAGGACATGAAAATACTTTTCAACGGCATACCGCTGGACAAGATCTCAGTGTCCATGACGATGAACGGGGCCGTACTGCCTATACTTGCCGGCTATGTGGTTGCAGCTGAAGAACAGGGCGTCAGCCAGGCCGAACTCTCCGGCACTATCCAGAACGACATTCTCAAGGAGTTCCTGGTCCGCAATACCTATATCTACCCGCCCGAACCGTCGATGCGGATTATCGGTGACATTATCGCGCACTGCACCGAACACATGCCCAAGTTCAACACCATTTCCATTTCCGGTTACCACATCCAGGAAGCTGGTGCTGACTCGGCGCTCGAACTGGCGTATACCCTCGCTGACGGCAAAGAATATATCCGCACTGCACTCTCAGCCGGTTTGAAAATCGACGATTTTGCTCCTCGCCTCTCGTTTTTCTGGTGCATTGGCATGAACTTCTACATGGAGATCGCCAAGCTGAGAGCCGCGCGACTGCTCTGGGCAAGAATTGTCAGTGAATTCGAGCCCCAGAATGCCCGTTCCAAGATGCTTCGAACCCATTCACAGACTTCAGGCTGGTCCCTGACTGAGCAGGATCCCTACAACAATGTTATCCGCACAACCATCGAGGCAATGGCTGCGGTATTCGGTGGCACCCAGTCACTGCACACGAACGCTCTCGACGAAGCCATCGCGTTACCCAGTGAGTTTGCTGCAAGAATCGCGCGGAACACCCAACTGGTGGTCCAGGAAGAAACCGGCATCACTGACGTGATCGATCCCTGGGGGGGCTCATATATGATGTAGTCGCTTACCCAGGAGATCGCTGACAAGGCCTGGGCCCTGATCGAAGAGATAGAAGAACACGGCGGTATGGCCAAGGCTATTCCCACGGGCCTGCCTAAACTTCGCATCGAGGAAGCAGCCGCCAAGCGCCAGGCACTGATTGACAAGGGCGAAAATGTGATCGTCGGTGTCAACAAATATCA
>CAXPUI010000611.1:0-2846 GCA_964220205.1 Candidatus Allofontibacter communis
CCACAGGCTGCGTCGCATACGACGAAACGTCAACCACGATGTCAGCGCCCCGACCGTTCGTTAATTCCTTGACCCGATGCACGACGTTTTCCTTGTCAACGTCGATGATCTCCCTGGCACCATCAAGACGGGCAAGCGCCAGCTTCTCGGCATCCGCAGCACGACCAGTGACGATGATATCCGTCACACCCACATGACGCAGTGCTATCACGCTGGCCAGCCCTCTCTGGCCGGGGCCCATGATAACCACCGTATCGCCAGGCCGCGCATCTGGCATGTCAACCGCCCAGCGGAAGCCTGCGCCCAGGGGATTAAAAATCACGGCGATCGAGGCAGGTATGTCCGGATTTACCTTGTGCAGAACACTGTTCGGATGCAGGTACATATACTGCGCATAGCCACCCCATAACCCCGGCTCCTCAGAGAGCGGGATGTAGGAGTAAATTCTCCGCTCGTCGCACAGGTGGTAGGTGCCGCCCAAACAGGCGCTGCAGTGCCTGCAGGACAGCATGGTTTCCACTGCCACCCGGTCACCCACATCGACACCCCACCGCCTGGCCGCCTGATCACCAATTCTTTCTATGACACCGAGTGGTTCGTGACCTGGAATGACGGGCACCGGAGTGCGGAGCACTCCCTCAAACTGTTCATAGTCGCTGCCACAGATCCCGCAGGCCTCAAGACGCAGAAGTGCAGAATTCTCGTCAATGTCCGGCAGCTCTATATCCATCGCCTCCAGCCGACGATTGGCCGTCAGCACCATCGCAAAGCTCTTGGCAGGCAGGCTCATGGCTTTTTCGCAGTAACCAGAAACTGTGGCAGGATAAACATGTAATCCCCTGAATCGACAGCCGCTTCAAGCTCCTGCATCATCGTCGACAGCTCTGACTCCGGCCGTGTTTGGAACTGGCGAATATAGGAGACCATGTTAGTCAGCACATTGAGTCCCCAGCCAGACAGGTCGACGCCAGCCAGCATACGCACTTGTATACTCGCAAAACCCGCTTTGCGGAGAGCGCCCGGCAGCTTCCTGCCGATCAGCGGTTCCCTGAACGCCGCTGAGGCAGCATTAAAAAACTCCTGGGTTCGATGGTTACCCCAAGGCTCAACCAGAACAAACCCCCAATCGCTGTCGACGATCAGAATCTCGCCACCGGGTTGCAGAGTCCGATTAAAGGATGACAGTGTTTCGCCCAGGTCAGGCACGTATTCAAGCACGTTCTTGCAGAATAGCCTGTCGACCATGCCCACCTGCGACAACAGGTCGCTACCATCCAGATGAACAAACGACAGATTTTTTCTCTGATTTCTGGCGTTGGCCCGTGCAACAAAATCTTCGTTCAGGTCCGCACCCACCACGTCAACATCAACCCTGGATGCGATCTCTTCCGCCATGAAACCGGGGCCACAACCAAAGTCGAGTACCTTGCCCGCACCTGCCAGATCAAGCGGATTCAGCAGGGCTGCCTGATCATCACGATACTGGAACATCCGCTCATAGCGCTCCAGTCGTTCCGGTTCTATCTCCCGCCAGTGGTCGGTATAGAAGCTGTCCATACCCTGTTTATACCATGAATCTCCGAAGAGCACTTCGCTCCGCGATTTGACCGTCTGAAGTGGTCTTGTGAAGATACCCCCTGACAAGGGAGTACAAACATGTCATCGGACAGACCTGACATTTACCCGGGCCCTGAACAGGCCCTGATTTCTGCACTGCAGCACAACATCGAGAGTGTCATACGTTGTGATAACAACGCGATCAAATGGCTGCTGACCGCCTTGTTCGCAGGCGGACATGTACTGATTGAGGACGTCCCAGGGACAGGCAAAACAACCCTCGCAAAAGCACTGGCGCGGTCCGTACAGGCAAACTTCAAAAGGATTCAGTTCACACCGGACCTGCTACCTTCCGACATTCTCGGCGTGACCATCTACAATCAGCAGACGCAGGACTTCAAGTTTCGAGCCGGACCGATATTTACACAGATTTTACTGGCGGACGAAATCAACAGGGCTTCTCCGAGGACCCAGTCCGCTCTCCTCGAAGCGATGGCTGAACAACAGGTGAGTATCGAGGGTGACAGGTATCCTCTGGATGATTTGTTTTTTGTCGTCGCAACCCAGAATCCGATTGAATTCCATGGTACCTACCCCCTGCCCGAAGCCCAGATGGATCGATTCGCGATGAGTTTCGAGTTGGGTTATGTCTCGAGAGAAGATGAGGTCCTTATCCTGGATGATCAACGACACAGCCACCCTCTGGATACACTGTCTGCCTGTCTCTCCACCCATGACATACAATTGATCCGGGAAGCTTCCGCCAACATCCGAATTGCTGATGAGCTGAAGCGATATATTGTCGATATCATCGCTGCAACCCGGGGTGCAACGGGTGTCGCTATGGGGGCCAGCACCAGGGCAAGCATTACCCTCATGAAATGCGCACAAGCCCTGGCGCTTATTGAGGGCCAGGATTTCGTCACCCCTGATCACATCCAGGAACTGGCGGTGCCAGTGACCGCCCACCGCCTGGTTCTCGGATCAGACGTACAGTATTCCGGCTCACAAGCGAAGCAGGTAGTGATGGATATTCTGCAGGATATCCCAGTCCCGGCCTGAGGTCGGACGCCAGCTCACCATGGCATTCAGGGAACGCATTTTTCCGACCTGGATACGGCTTACCGCTGTCAGCCGAACAGCTCAACGGCGCAACAGCGATCGAGGTCGCCTCATGCAGACGGGTATGGTCATCTGCGGGGCTATCGGCCTGGACACTGACCTGAGTTTTGCCTACCAGCTCTTCGCCTTACTGGCCTGCATCCTCATCGCCGCCAGAATCAGTCTGC
>CAXPUI010000612.1:0-2394 GCA_964220205.1 Candidatus Allofontibacter communis
CAATATCAGTCATCGGTCCATCGCTGATCAGGAATTCTTACCGTGGATGAGCGTGGCACTGAAAGCAGCCAGATTACCCTCAGATTCCATCACAT
The DNA here is from genome assembly GCA_964220205.1 of Candidatus Allofontibacter communis. Classification (GTDB taxonomy): domain Bacteria; phylum Pseudomonadota; class Gammaproteobacteria; order Pseudomonadales; family Azotimanducaceae; genus UBA9659. The sequence goes on from CAXPUI010000612.1 coordinate 96, forward strand.
TGCAGATTCATGAGAACGATGTGATTTCCTACATCAAGCACGCCGCGAAATTCACAAAGGGTCTCCAGGAGCTGAATCTCAAGTCATCAATTAATCACTTCGGTTGTTCTCTGAACCCCTTCAACCTTCTTAAGCACCTGACGCCTGACTTCGTTAAATTAGACGGCTCTTACGCGGTAAACATTGAACAGAGCGATCGGAAGCAAGCCGAGCTCGTGGAGATCATCAAGCAACTGCAGGCAACAGGCGTCCTTACCGCTATTTCTGGTGTCGAGGATCCTGCAGCCTTGCCTACCCTGTTCATGACTGGCATCAACTACATACAGGGTAATTGCATTTCGGAACCACTGGATGGCCTGGAATACGATTTCTCAACCGAGGATCTATGACCCTTCACGGAACTCCTGGTCCCGGTCCCTGATACCCATCAGGTAAAGCAAGCTATCAAGACCCAGTGTCGAGATAGCGTGACCTGCGTTCTCGCGCACTAACGGCTTGGCATGGAAAGCAATGCCCATTCCCGCGACATCGAGCATTGCAAGATCATTCGCTCCATCACCGACCGCTATCGTTTGCTTCAGGGATATGCCCTCCTCCTCAGCAATCAGCTTAAGCAGCGTTGCTTTTCGCGCTGCATCAACAACGGGTTCGTTGACTTCGCCGGTGAGACAACCACCTTCGATAACAAGGCTGTTAGCATAGAGGTAGTCGATACCGAGTTTTTGTCGGAGGATTTCACCAAAGTAACTGAAACCGCCCGATATAATCGCTGTTTTGTATCCCAGGTGATTCAAGGTCCTGAACAGATGCTCAGCACCCTCCATCATGGGTAATTGACTGCCAATTTCCTCTAGCGCCGATTCCCGCAGCCCTCTCAGCAGTCTAACCCGGCGATGAAGACTCTCGGTAAAATCAAGCTCTCCGGCCATGGCTTGCGCGGTGATAGCCGCAACTTCTTTCCCTACCCCTGCATATTCGGCCAGTTCATCGATGACTTCCGTCTGAATGAGCGTAGAGTCCATATCAAACGCTATCAGCCGGCGAGTCCTTCGATAGATCCCGTCTTCTTGAACCGCGACATCAATATCCAGGTCTGCACACAGCTCCAGCAGACGACGGCGAAAAGTCTCGCTTGGCTCACCTCTCAGTGAAAATTCCACACAGGCTTTCGTTACCGCCGAACTCTGCTGCAGGGGGACCCGGCCGGATAATCGAGTGATGTTGTCGATATTGAGGCCATGATCAGCAATAACTGCTGAAACCTCTCCAATGTGTTCGGCTTTAATCCGTCTGGCCAACAGAGTCAACAGATAACGCGATGCTCCCTGAAGACCAACCCAGGTATCGTAACTCTGCTTGGTAACCGCTACAAAACTGATCGCTACGTTGAACTTCGAGAGCGCTTCTTCAACGGCAAGTCTGAGTGATGCTGAGTTACCAGGCATGTTCGCCAAAATACCCAGCGACAGGTGATCATGAATAACAGACTGCCCAATATCGAGGATATCGACATCCTGTTGACCGAGGAGTCGGGTAATCGCAGCAGTGATACCAGGCTCGTCGGCACCTGCAACGCTGATCAGCACCAGTTCGTTCATAGCTGTCTCTATTGACGAACCGCGTATTATCCGTTTATCCGCTATACTCTCAACCGTCCAAAAGCAGACTAGAACGACAGGAATAGACATTGAGCAGAGTAGCGCCTGCATTTGCCCGACTGCTGCAACTTATCGCAGGACTGCCATTGATCATTGGCCTGTCCGTGTTTTTCATCCTGTCCACTGACTTCTCTCATCGCAGCAAAGAGCAGCAGCGCCAGTATGGTGAAGCGACTGCTGCACAACTTTCTGACTTCCTGGCGACCTATGTAATGGCTGATGACATCCTGTCTCTGAACGTCATCACCGCCAGAATCTGTGAGCGCGAACAGGTTATCTCAATCGCGGTTTTCGATGACACCGATCGAATGCTTGCACAGAGTGGCCGTCCCAGCCTGGCGGGTACGACTTTTTCCAGCGAAATTACCTTCCAGGATTCCGTGATCGGTTATGTCAGGGTTACAGTCCCCGACACCCCGGTCGCGAACCAGATCCTTCTCCTCATACCTGTCCTGCTGGTGGGGGGCATCCTGATTCTCGGCTGGTTCAGATCTGACCTGATCATCGCCTGGCTGAATCCACAGCGTTCAGAAGAGCCCGATGCTCTCCCAACAGGCGGGTCAGATTCTCAACAACCTTCAGCAGAGACGGATGCAACAGCTCCGGAATGCTTTCTGGTCATTAGAATTCGCCCAGCCCAT
>CAXPUI010000613.1:0-3015 GCA_964220205.1 Candidatus Allofontibacter communis
ACAACGAGAGCCAGTTCAGATATTCACGCAACTCGTTTGCGACAAGCCATGAGTGCTGGCCGATGTCTTCCTCGAAAGCCTCGGAGCGGACTTTCTGAATCAGCGGTGAGTCAAATTGGGAGTAAACTGCCGCGTATTCGCGGCTGAGTTCTTTTTCACGGCTTGTCATCGCTTTCTTCCCTCAACATACCGCCGATGACCCGTTGAAAGGCGGCATCCTGAACCTCGTTCACCGTTGAAGCGTCACACCGGCAACCTCCCGATCCCAAGTTCCCTCTAACAGGCCTAAATCCCGCACCACATATTTTTGAATCTTGCCCGTCGGCGTCTTTGGAAGGGCATCGGCAAAACGGACATATCGCGGGATCATGAAGTACGGAAGACGCGGCTCGAGAAATCGAATCAGAGACTCGGGATTTATCTCTGCTTCACGCTGCACTACGATCACAGCCAGGACCTCCTGCTCAGTATCGGTCGAGGCAACCGGCACAACCGCACACTCGACCACCTCGCTGTGAGCGTTGATTTCATTTTCAACCTCCATCGAAGATATGTTTTCACCACGTCGCCGGATGGCATCCTTCGTTCTGTCTACGAAATACAGGTTGCCATGTTGGTCTTTCGAAAGCATATCCCCGGTGTGAATCCATTGATTTTTTAGTAATGCTGCGGTCCACTCGGGATGTTGCCAATAGCCATTGGTCGCAATCCAGGGAACTTTCGTTCTCACCAGCGCCTCCCCCGGGGTGCCGTCCGGCACCTCATGGTCAAATTCATCCACAATCCTAACTTCGTACCGGTCTTCAACAACCCGACCACAGGTCTTGTTATCAGCCAAAACAAACCCTGACTGCGTCGGGCAGTTCATCTCGGTACCGCCCCAAGTGGTTGAAACTCTGCAGCCAAAACGGTTCTTAAACGTCTCCACCTCAGGTATCAACGGCACCATCAGCACCCGCTCCAGAGTGTTGTCAGCGTCCTGCTCTGTCAGCGGTTGCTTGTAGATGAAGTTGGCCATCGCACCGAGCAGAAACGTGGTTGTCACGTGGTATTCCTCGACGTCCTGCCAGAAGCGCTCGACGCTGAAGGGTCCGACAATGGCCGTTGATGCGCCAACGATGCCGGCGGCATAAACGGTCGCCAACAAGCCCGCAATGTGAAAGAGCGGCAGAGCTGAGCAATAGACATCGGATTCCCGCAGTTCCAGCATCTCCGTCACACCACGCGCATATTCAAAAGCATGGGCGTGAGTCATCGTGACTCCCTTGGAAGGCCCTGTCGTGCCAGAGGTGTAAAAAACGCCCATCAGGTCTCGATAACCTGGGGGTTTGCCTTCAAATATTGTCTCGTCCAACAGGTCGAGGTATTGATAAACCTCGTAGCGACTTGAAATCTGCTCCCATACCTGCTCTGGGCTCTCTTCTTCCCCTATGATGAGAATCACCCGCTTAAGATGCAGCAAATCATCAGCCACATCGACGAGTTGCTGCAGAAATTCCGGCTCAATCGCGATAGTTTCGGCACGCGAATCGTTAATCAGGTACGCAAATATATTGCCTCGGTAGTGCGTATTAACCGGGACCAGTGGAGCGCCACATTTGGACAGCGCGCACCAGAGAAAAACCTGCTCGACACGATTTTGCGACATGCACAGTACCGTGTCCCCAGATGCGAGACCGATTCGGCTAAGGCCCTGAGCAAGCCTGCCTGACAGCGCATCGACTTGCTGATAACTGAATGCCTGATCCCCTGTAAGAATCCAGGGCCTGTCGGGACGATGTTGCGCCTGATAACTGAGAACGGTTGGCAGATCATGATGACGCTGGTCATCAAGAAACCCCATCGCTAGCGCCCTTTAAACTTTGGCTTTCGTTTCTCTGAAAACGCCTGCACTGCCTCACCGTAATCCTCGGAGTAGACTAAGGTGGCAATAGTCTGCTTCTCAAGATTTAGCGCAGTTTCAAAGTCAGCTTCGGTGGATTGCGTTACCATTCTTTTATGGTGAATCACCGCCATCGGTGCGCGAGACATAACCACACGGGCCAGCCGCTCTGCTTCTTTTTCTTCTTCGCCCACAGGGACCAACTTATTCACGAGGCCAATCCGGTACGCTTCATCGGCATCTATGAACTCTCCTGTCAACATGAGTTCCCTTGCCTTGTTCAAGCCCACAATCATCGGCAAGAGCTTGGTCGCTCCACCTGTAATCGTCATGCCAGCATTGCTCTCTGGAAAACCAAAGACTGCATCCTTTGCAGCAACAATCATGTCGGAATCTATTGAGATTTCGAACCCAGCGCCCACGGCATAGCCACGCACCGCTGCGATCACCACTTTTGGGGCGCGACGAATGATTCTGGGGATCTCCTGCAGATTCTCGGTAATATCCTCAACAATATCGAGAATCGGATGAATCTCGCCGGATTGAATTTGAGGATACTCCTCAAGCGCAGCCTTCAGGTCATCTCCCGCCGAAAATGCTGGCCCCACACTGGAAAGAATAATGGCCTTAACAGCCTTATCCTCAGCGGCCTCCTTCAGGGTTTTGACAAAATGCCGACATTCGTCGGCATCGAAGGCGTTCAGGATCTCGGGTTTATTGAACCTAATCCACGCGATTCCGTCTTTCACCTCATACAAGAGCGCACTCATGATCCCTCTCCCTTAACGATTGCGTTATCTAACTAATATGGCAACCTATATCGTACTGGATTGCTAGGCACGTCCGCTGGCTTGTAGGCTCATTTATTAACTCGGCATGAGTCTGTGACCCTCAATTTACCCTTCAATTAAGAATGTCATGACTACATTTTTACGATGTCTTGGTGCCTACAAAAGCCGAAGGATAGCCAAACAAGGATGCCGATCCTCCGGTATGGAGAAACACAATACGCTCGCCTTTCTTATATTGGCCCTTTCGAATCAGATCAATCATCCCCGCTGCCCCCTTCGCGGAATACACAGGATCGAGCAGAATTCCTTCGAGTTTCGCAAACATTTCAATTGCCTCGATGC
>CAXPUI010000614.1:0-5828 GCA_964220205.1 Candidatus Allofontibacter communis
CAATTCTTGATTGGCAGCCGCATCGTCCGTCCACTCCAACTGCTCCAGAGACGCCATCACTGCGGATTTCTGTCCCTGTTCGATAACGAAGTCGAGCATATTGAGTTCCAGCTCGTCCCCTGCTGACAGCTGGCAACCTGTCATACCAACGAATGTCCCCAGGCCATCCGGCAACTGGGATAACAGCCAGGTCCCGCCGGCATCAGGAAACAGTCCTATCGTGATTTCCGGCATGGCAATGCGATTATCGGGTGTTCCGACGCGATGCGAACAACCTGAGAGAAGGCCCAGGCCTCCACCCATCACAACACCATTACCCCAGACAAGAATCGGTTTCTGCGCATTGTGCAGCTTGTAGTCCAGTCGGTATTCGTTGGTGAAAAAGGCATCGGCGTGACCCAGGTCGCCGGCCTTGATCGCATGAAATAGAGCAGTGATATCAGCTCCCGCGCAGAACGCCCTTTCGCTACTGGAGTCCAGAACAATACACGCGATATCGTCATCAGCCAGCCAATCATCAATCTTCTCCATGAGCTGATTGATGGTCGCCAGCGACAGGCTGTTCAGTGACTTCTCCCGAACCAGGGTCGCCCGTCCGACCCGATCACCGAGACGACTGAATTCAACTACATTTTCCACCGTTAACAATCTCCTCTGTCATCGCTGTTACACAATAATCTGATCCGGGCGGGCCAACCTAAACCCGGACAGCGGTCTCTCAACGTCTTTGAGAATCCATCGCTGATAAATCCATCAACCTGCCTGGCGGCTGCCGCCAATCCGCCAGTCGATCGGCTCCTCGCCTGTTGCTTCCAGTATCTCATTGCACCGGGAAAAGTGTTTACACCCGAAAAAACCCCGGTGAGCCGACAAGGGGGAAGGATGGGGTGCGCGCAAAATACTGTGTTTCGCCGAGTCAATAACCGCGCCTTTTTTCTGAGCGTAGCTGCCCCAGAGCATGAATACGCAGGCTCTGTCCCGGGCAGACAGGCATTCGATAACTCGATCCGTGAAAGTCTCCCACCCTTTCCCCTGGTGGGACGCCGCCTTGTGGCGTTCTACGGTCAACACACTGTTCAACAATAGCACACCTTGGTGCGCCCAGGATTCCAGACAGCCATCACTGAAGTCGGCATGAGTAAGACCAAGATCCGCCTGTATTTCCTTGAAAATATTAACCAGCGACGGCGGCGGCGCTACACTCTTTCGTACAGAGAAACAAAGACCATGAGCCTGACCCGGACCGTGATAGGGATCCTGACCCAGTATCACAACCCGGACTTTATCAAACGGGGTGCTGTTCAGCGCGTTGAAGTACTCCGAACCAGCAGGAAAAATGACCTTCCCGCGCGCTTTTTCCGTGACCAGAAATTGCCTTAGCTGCTGCATATAAGGTTGTTCGAATTCATCTCCCAACTGGCCCAGCCACCCAGGTTCTAGTTGTATGGTTCGCGCATCCGACATAGCGAAGCAGCCTAACACACCACTGAGTCTGCGCTGAAGTAAACCCGCAACCAGGGCTGCTCGCCTGTTGTTCCACCCTAGGGCGAACGCTTGATCTCAAACCACGCTCGGCGGATGATGAGCGCAAAGAACACAGGACAATCGCATATGAATACCGGTCATTTCAGAGGGTTTGAAGTCAAGGTTGAGGAACCAGGCATCGCCTGGATCAGGTTCAACGAGCCCGAGAAGCTCAATGGTATGCATGCGGGCAAGAAACGTGACCTGATCGAGACGCTGACCCAGGCACAGATGGACAATGACATACGCGTCGTTGTCTTTACCGGTGAAGGACGTGGTTTCTGCGCCGGCGACGACCTCAAGGCCTACGCAAGCACCCCGTCAGAAGGCGAGACCCTGGTGCCAGCCATCTCACCCGGGCACGATTCACCGATCGGGACCTACAACGGCCTTCGACATATCTCCCAGGCACTGAATCTCTCAATCCGCCGCCTCGACAAGGTCTGTATTGCCGCCATTAACGGCGTCGCTATCCAGACTGGACTCTCCCTCGCATTAGCCTGCGACTTCAAGCTGGCAGCGGAAAGCGCCAGACTCGGCAGCGCGACGCTGCGTTTCGGTTTGCTGCCTGATGAGGGCGGCCACTTTCTGCTGCTCCAGCATATCGGCCTGGCCCAGACCATGGACTTTGTCATGCGCAAAAAAATTGTCTCCGCCAGCCAGGCCCTGGAACTCGGGCTTGTTAACGAAGTGGTCGCCGACGAAAACCTCGAGGCCAGGGCGCGTGAACTGGCCCTGGAACTCGCTCACGGACCACAGGTTTCTATGCGCCTCATGAAGCGGTCTCTCTATGCGGCGGCCGAACTGAGTTTCGAGCAGGCCTGCGAGGATATTGCTTCAAAGACAGCAATCTCCGACCATCATCCGGATACCCGCGAGGGTGTCAGCGCGTTTCATGAAAAACGGCAACCGAAATTCAACGAGTGGCTGGATTAGCTGATTAGGAACCCGGGCGGAAAACCGCTCGGCCTGATCCAACTAGGCTTTCGGGCGCATGTGCGGAAAGAGCACAACATCCCGTATCGATGCGGAATCGGTGAACAGCATGACTAGGCGGTCGATGCCGACGCCCTCCCCCGCGGTCGGTGGCAGCCCATATTCAAGCGCCGTGATGTAATCTTCATCAAAATGCATCGCCTCATCATCACCGGCATCTTTCGCCGCCACCTGCTCCCGGAATCGCTCTGCCTGATCTTCCGCATCGTTTAACTCGGAAAACCCGTTCGCAATTTCCTTACCCATGACAAACAGTTCAAACCGATCGGTGACGTCCGGGTTCTCATCGTTGCGGCGTGCCAGGGGTGACACCTCAGTAGGATGCGCCGTGATAAACACCGGTTGCTCGATCTTCTCTTCGACCAGTTCCTCGAACAACTCCATGATCACTTTGCCATGCCCCCAGTGATCTTCCAGCGCTATACCGAACCGATCTGCCAACGCTCTTGCAGAGGCATCGTCAACCAGGTGCTCAGCTTCAATGGATTCGTGGAACGCGACGAGAGCCTCACTCATGGTCATCCTCGGGAACGGCTGGCCCAGATCGATCTCTACCTGGTCATAGGTTAATGTCGTCGATCCCAGGATATCGACAGCGAGTGTACGCAACAGCTCTTCCGTCATATCCATCAGGTCATGGTAATCAGCGTAAGCCCAGTAGAATTCAAGCATGGTGAATTCCGGGCTGTGTTTGGTCGACATGCCCTCATTACGGAAGTTTCGATTGATCTCAAAAACCCGTTCAAACCCACCTACCACCAGGCGCTTCAGGTTCAGTTCCGGTGCCACCCTGAGATACATATCTGTGCTCAGGGCGGTGTAGTGAGTGGTACAGGGTGCGGCAGTCTCTCCTCCCGGCAGACTCTGCATCATCGGAGTCTCCACCTCCATGAACTCGCGATCGGTCAGAAAACGACGAATACCATCAACTATTCTCGAGCGCTTGATAAATACTTCTCGACTCTCATCGTTAACCATGAGATCCAGGTAACGTTGCCGGTAGCGTGTTTCAGTGTCAGTCAATCCCCGGTGCTTGTCGGGCAAAGGCCTCAGTGATTTCGTCAGCAACCGGATTGCAGAGACATTGACCGTTAATTCACCCTTGTTGGTCTTCATCATGCTGCCACTGGCACCAACGATGTCGCCTATATCCCAGGCCTTGAAGGCCTCGTAGGCTTCAGCGCCAATCTCATCCTGGCGCACGTAAAGATGGATACGACCCGATACATCCTGCAGGGTCAGGAAACTGGCTTTACCCATGAGTCGGCGCAAAACCACGCGCCCGGCCACCACCGCCGGTCGAGGCGATGCCTCGAGTTCTTCCTTGGACAACTCACCCGAACTCTCATGCAACTCAGCGGCCAGATGTTCGCGACGAAAATCGTTTGGAAAGACGCCACCTTCTTTACGCAATTCCGTAAGCGCCGCTCGCCGCAAAGCAATAATGTCATTTTCGTTCAGGTCTTTTTCATCGGTCATGATTACAGGCCCATCTTCAAGCTGGCTTCGATAAATTTATCCAGGTCACCGTCAAGCACAGACTGGGTATTACTGGTTTCCACGTTGGTTCGCAGGTCCTTAATGCGCGCCGAATCAAGGACATAGGAACGGATCTGACTGCCCCAGCTGATATCGGATTTACTCTCTTCGATCTCCTGCATTTCCGCCTTGCGCTTCTGGTCTTCGAGTTCGTAGAGCTTCGCCTTCAGCTGCTTAATCGCCTGATCCTTGTTCTTATGCTGGCTGCGTTGATTCTGGCACTGCACTACAATGCCCGTAGGTTCATGGGTCAGCCGGATAGCCGAATCCGTTTTATTGACATGCTGCCCACCAGCGCCGCTGGCCCGGTAGGTATCGACCCTGACCTGTGACATATCCAACTCAATATCGATGTCGTCATCCAGTTCCGGTGAAACAAACACCGACGCAAAGGACGTATGGCGACGATTACCCGAGTCGAAGGGGGACTTTCTCACCAGTCGATGAACGCCGGTCTCGGTTCGCAACCAACCAAACGCGTATTCGCCCTCAAGCCGGATCGTCGCTCCCTTGATACCAGCGACTTCGCCTTCAGAGACCTCCATGACCTCCGTCTTGAATCCATGCGCCTCACCCCAACGAAGATACATCCGCAGGAGCATCTCCGCCCAGTCCTGGGCTTCGGTTCCGCCCGAGCCTGCCTGAACATCGAGATAAGCGCTATTGGAATCCATCTCACCGGAGAACATGCGGCGAAACTCGAGCCCAGCCAACTGGTTGTCCAAGGCATTGAGATCGCTGACCGCTTCCTCAAGCAGGGACTCATCCTGTTCTTCAGCGGCCAGCTCGACGATATCAGCGATGTCGACCAGACCGCTATCGAGCTTGTCAATGGTCAGGACAACGCCTTCGAGGGTCGAACGCTCCTTGCCAAGCTTCTGGGCGTATTCAGGTTTATCCCACACACCCTGGTCCGCCAGTTCAAGTTCAACCTCAGCTAAACGCTCTTTCCGGTTTTCATAGTCAAAGATACCCCCTAAGCACTTCGGTGCGTGCCTGTAGGTCTTTTACCTGGGAGAGAATAGCGTTGGTCTCTAACATCTTGTTCTATGGGTTAAGCCGGACGCGGCATTTTAAAGGAATGAATCGCCACCTGCCACAAACCTTTGCGCCGACGAACAGGACACGGACATGATCGCTCTGCTGCGCCAGAGTCAAACAACCAGCGATATCACCAGTTGCGGTTTTTCGCTGCCACGAAAACGATTGACCTCGATTCGATAGGCACAATGAATGTGCCGGGACTCCAGCAATCCCGGATGGTTGAAACAGATGGCGTCCACCGGCAGACCCTGGGCGGGTTGCAGGAGCAACTTCAGATGACGACCACCAACCAGTCGTTGCTCCAGGACCTCGAAATCATCATCAAACTCAGGTTCCGGCAATCCCTGGCCCCACGGAGCGGCCGATTCCAGCAACCTTGCGGTTTGCAGGTCAATCACTTCATCGAGCGCCCCGTCGGTCGTCACGACCTGCTCGAGATTCGCGTCACCCAGGGTTTCTGTCACCTCAGCATCGAAAGCCCGGCTGAACCGCTCGAAATCAGTTTCCTTCAAACTAAGTCCCGCGGCCATGGCATGCCCACCAAACCGCAACAGCAATCCCGGGTGCTTTGTTTCTATGGCATCAAGGGCATCACGGAGATGAAAACCGGCTACTGATCGTCCCGAGCCTTTCAGTTCGCCCCCCGCGACCGGCGCGAAGGCGATGACAGGACGGAACGCTCTTTCTTTAATACGCGACGCGATTATACCCACCACGCCTTCATG
>CAXPUI010000615.1:0-2496 GCA_964220205.1 Candidatus Allofontibacter communis
CATTGGTACACAGTTCATTGCTACTCAGTTCGATGATTCAAGGAGGAAGAAATGCGTTATCTAGTTTTGCTCGTTGTCGGCGTTTTGCTGTCAGGGTGTGCCACTACAAGTCCCGTCGTTGATTACGACTCATCTCAGGATTTTCAGAAGTACAGAACATTCGCGTTCATCAGTGACAATCCACTGCTGATTGATGATGGCGCGAGCGGGGTTAGCCCTTTGCTGCAGGGTCGATTGATGAACACCGCGACAACGATTCTTCAGGCCGAAGGCTACGTTCAGGCAGCTAGTCGGGAAGATGCCGATTTTATGATCGGTTTTACGATAGGTGCGCGTGACAAGATGTCCGTGTCGAGCTACCCGGAGTTTTATCGTCCCTACTACAGCCATTGGGGCTGGGGTGGACCCTATTATGGTCACAACGACGTCGAGGTGACGCAATACACGCAAGGTATACTGGCCGTTGACCTGTACGATGTCAGCACCCGCAAACCAGTCTGGCACGGCGTTGCGACCAAAAAGATAACGGGAAGTATGCGCAGGAACCCCGATGAGGCAGTACGGGAGATCCTGGGTGCTATCCTGGCTGATTTCCCACCCAACAACGGTTGATTCACGGAGGAAAACCATGTTTGGAAAAGTTGTATTAATGAGCCTGTTGGCTACCTTTACATTGTTATCGGCTGAAGTGCTCGCGAAAAAGAAACCAGAAATGCAGATGGGATCTGATGCGGAGATCAGCTTCGATGGCCTGCACCGTGTCGATCACGTTCGTATGGACCAGGTTTGGGCAAAACCAGGTATTGATCTGAGTCACTATGATGCCGTGATGTTTGCGAATGCGGGCATCCAGTATCGGCCCGTCAAGGATTACCGGCGCAATGATCGCTCTGCAGAATTCTTTCCCATTGAGGATAAGCAACGAGCCAGGCTGGAGGATGCGGTTCGCGATGCCCTGGTAGATGAGTTCAAGAAATTTGAACATTACAAAGTCGTGGATCAGGCTGGGCTGGGTACCCTGACAGTCAAGATCGGCTTGATTGACGTGACCTCTTTTGTCCCGCCGGAGCCAATGGGCCGAGGGGGTATCTATCTGAAAGACCTGGGTCAGGCGACTCTTGTCCTGGAGGTCGGTGATTCAGTTACCGGTGAAGTGCTGGCTCGTGTCGTTGATACTCGTCATGCGGAGTCCCCATTCATGCAGGAAAGTAATCCGGTGACCAACATGAGTGAGGTCAAGCGATCAGTCCGTAGCTGGGGTGCCACCGTTCGAAAACGGCTGGATGACCTCCACGAAATAGGCTGCCATGCCTGTGAGTCTGATGGCTGAAGTAACAAGCGCCTTTGGCGATCAGTCTAAAGGCGCTTCCGGCTAGCCGACTTTGTAACCCCTGCCTTCCAGGCAGACAGTATAAGAGCGACGATAGTTGTCCGTCTGTTGCTGCCGCTCTGACGCAGCCGCTTGCTGTTGCTTCTCATAGGCTCGGGCCTGCTTGCGTTTGTGCCGGCCACCCATCACGCTGCCAATCGCCGCACCTGTCTCTGCATCGTCGCTGTCACCGACAATAGCGCCTAGTGCTGCTCCTGCCGCTGCACCCCTCAAGGCGCTGTGCTTTTTCTCCGGAGCTGCTGGCTCATTCGTCGCGACGGACAATGGGTCGAAGTCGCTTTGTTCCATGGCCCAAACCTGGCATTCGCGCTCGTCCTGGGTCTGTTGCTCGGATGACTGACCGTTCGAGGGGTAAATGAATAGTTTTTCTTCTGCCCCGGCCGCCAATCCGCCCATGCTGGCGATCACAAGGCAAACTAAGGGTGCTGTTCGGTAGCTTGTCATCAGAGTTTCTCCTTTTCTCTTAAGACAGTTGTTGGTCGCATCAATTCCTTGCGCGAGGGTTGGCCTGGGTGACCAGGCCTTACTGTACACGTTTCCAGAGACTATATGATAAGGCCTGACCTCCTGTCAGCCCGACCATGGTGACTGTTTCAGCCGATTTTTCCTGATCTGGATTTCGCCTGATGTTCTGATGCGACATGAACGGGTTGATGGAGGGCATCAGTTGATCACTGGGGCGAAATCTGACCGGATGACGGTCAGATCGTTATAGGGGATACTCCTGATCGTAGCAGAGTTCAAACGGTAAGCTTCCGATGGAAGTTTTTGCTTATGACGAATGCGGCAATGACAGCGGACTATGACAACTCGACCGAGAAAGTTCTGTCCGTGGAGAATCTATCGGTCAGCTTTAATGGTGAGCCAGCGGTCGTTGATGTCAGTTTTGACATTAGACGGGGTGAGACAGTTGCGCTGGTGGGTGAATCCGGCTCGGGCAAGTCTGTGACGGCACTATCGATCCTGCAACTCCTGCCTTACCCCATCGCCAGTCATCCAGGTGGGTCTGTTTGGCTCGGCGACACGCAGACTGTGGGTGCGGACCATGATCTTCTGCGAAGTATCCGGGGCAGCAAGGTTGCCATGATATTCCAGGAGCCGATGAC
>CAXPUI010000616.1:0-3772 GCA_964220205.1 Candidatus Allofontibacter communis
TCCCGTCGCAGGAAATCCTTTATCAAAACCCGCATCGATCCCTGGCTGAGCGACAGACGGGCCTGTTTCGGCGCATCATTGCTGTATTCGAGCAAAACGAGTTCTGCATTGGCACCGAGGGCAAGCCGGGAGCCGTCCGCGAGGCGCAGGCGAATCGCATCGGCTTCCCCGGTCCTCACAATATCCCGGACTTCAACCAGCACCCCAACCTCTACACGAAAGGGGCTGTTCTCCCGAAAGACCAACGGGTCACCTGTCATGGCTTCAACCACCCCGATACCACTGGCCTCACCAAATAATCCCTGCCCCGGCAGTTCAGCGCAGGCACTCAAGAACAGAAGGAGTAATGGATACAGGGCTCGCAGCATCTCAACACCTTACCGAATCCATCACAAAATGAGAACTACGGGCATGACAGCGATACGCGGATGGCTTAACCTCAGGGTATGACTATCGAGATTATCAATCACACCGACAGCCCGACAAAGATCGAAAATTTCTCCAAGTCACGATATTTTGATATGGCTTACATGGAACAGGAATGGCAGGCAGTCTGGCGAAACACCTGGCTGGTTGCGGGACTGGAAAGCGATGTTACGAACGCGGGCGATTTTTTTGTTTTCGACCTAGGCCGCGAACAGATCCTGGTCACACGGACCAGCCAGGGCACCATTCAGGGGTTTTACAACGTCTGCCAGCATCGCGGTAATCGCCTCGTTACCGACGAGCGGGGCCAGGCAGCCAGTTTTCGCTGCGCCTACCATGCGTGGACCTATGACATCGACGGGAACCTCGCCATCGTCCCCTATGAGGAGCGTTTTCTTGATGGCGTGCCCTGCGAAGACCTGTCCTTAAAAAAGGTGCATACAGCCACCTGGAATGGTTTTGTTTTTATTAACATGGCCGCATCACCAGAACCCCTGCTCGACTTTCTGGGCCCCCTGGCAAAACATCTTGCACCCTATCGTTTCGACAAAATGGTGTTAACGGAAGATCAGACGGTGGCACTTGATTGCAATTGGAAAGCCGTGGTCGACAACTTCAGCGAACTCTATCACGTGGACTTCCTGCATCCCCAGCACAAACGCATGGTGGACTGCTGCAACGACACGGTTCACCTGTTCGCGAACGGTCACACCGGCCTCGCCGTACCTGGGGGCACAGTGAACCCAAGATTCCCCATACCGGAGATGCCGACCGATATTCAATCCATGCAGTTGAAGTCACTCGGCCTGGACCCCGAAAACTTCAGAGGTCGGGTCGAGGAGGTCAGGCGCGCCATACAACTCGAGAAAAGAGCGATTGGCCAGTCGCGCGGCATGGACTACGCCGCGTTCACGGACGATCAGCTCTCGGACGTCTGGCAATACAACATTTTCCCCAATGCCATATTGTCTTTCACTCCAGAGCATTGCTGGCTGCTCAGGCCGAGACCACACCCCACCGATACATCCAAATGTATTTTCGACAAGATCAGTCTGGAAATGTACGCTGATCCCATGCTGGCCGAATCCGCTGACGAAATACGCGGACCCGGGCATCGTCAGACGCGAAAGACCAGCGCCTTTCTGCCAGACGACTACCAACGCCCTGAACGGGACACCTTTCACTACGATGCAGTTATCAGCGGTGAAAAGTCTATGACAGACACCATTGACCAGGATGTCGAACTGCTTTCCGGCGTCCAGCAGGGTATGAAGTCATTCGGATTCGAGACGGTCTTCCTGAATGAAGACGAAATGCGCGTACAACATTTCCATAAGCACCTGGACAGGTTGATCGGCGAACACTGAAAATCTACCCCGTGTTTGCAGAATCTTTTAAGATAGTGCAGTTCGTATAAGAGATATTGACGCAAGGATGCTTTCAATAGCCTGACATCGTATCTAGGGGCACATTGCCCAGTTCCTGCTCGATTCCTTAACACCCGATTGCAAACGCTTACTTCAGCTTTTTTCAAGAGATAACTAATTCTTTCTCACCGTCTCAAACTTGGCTACTTGCCTATCTCATCAAGACTTTGGCACTGCTGGCGCCGGTTATAGGAACGATCAGCCTGTATAGAATCCTTTACTCTGGAACGGGCCACCTTATCTTGGTTCCAGCGGTGGGAACCTTGATATTCCCAATCGTGTTTTTTCTCCGGTCAAAGATATCTTCCAGAAGTCAGATGGCGATCATCAGCGTCTTTCTTCTTGTCACGGTTCTGACCATGGCGATGCATAAAGGTCTCAACAGCAACCTGATTGGAATCACGCCCTTGCTGATGCTGACAACGGTAATCTTTTACGGTCAGCGAGGTTTTGCTTTCACCCTCATCGTTCTGATTGCATGCATCTCATGGGCGACTGTCGATGCTCTAAGCGCAGGCAGCCTGCTGATGGAACTGAAATCTGATCAAGCCATTCTGATGCGGGGGCTTACCCATCTATTGATTATTGTTGTTACGTGCATCGCCTTCAGGGGTATCTACATCACCCAAAATAGGCAGGATATTACAATTACAGACCAGGCCAGCACGATTTCCCGCCAGCTGGACACGATTGACAACAGCAAAAACAAGGCGATGGTCGCTGAGAGAAACCTTCAACTTCTCGAGAACACCATCAGCTGTTTTCTCTTTACGATCAGATTCGATGGGACGATCTCCTTTCAGAACAGATATGCGATCACGACCCTAGGAGAGGAAGCGGAGCATAGCTCCATTTATGAAATCGTCGGGGACGAGGAAAGTGAAAAGCAATTCAGAACCGCCTTAAACGCGGCAAAGGACGGCCAGGAAATCGCCAGATTCCCCGCTAAACTGATCACCGAGGACGGACAGACATTTAACATAATCGCCGCATGTGCACCGAGAATGAATAGCTCCGCAGAGCCCATCGACATGGTCTGCGCCGCGACCGATATAACAGCATTGCAAATAGAAAGAGATCGATTACGGAATCTCAATAAACTTGAAGCAGTTGGCCTGGCGTGTGCCCGAATCGCTCACGATTTCAGAAACCTGCTCACTGTCATTCAGGGCAACCTGGAACTGCTAGATTACAGCGACCTGAACCAGGACGCTCGATCCACCGTCAGGGAGGCCATGGAAGCTGTCAGCGATAGTGTCGTGCTAACGCGTCAAATTGGTGAGTTTTCCTCATCACACAACATAAAGCCTGAGCCGACCGAACTGCGAAACCTTATGAACAAGTGCGCAAGCAATGCGAACAAAATATGTCCACCTGAGATCAACATTTCTGCTGAGACCAGCATCGATGACACCCTGGTAGAGATTGATGCGAATGTGGTGACCATTATTATTCTTAACCTAATCCAAAACTCCATAGACGCCATTACCTCAGAGGGACAAATCACCATCCATTCGCACCTTGATAGCGCAAACGACTCCACTGTTCCCAGTTTAAGCATTCTCATCTCTGACAACGGCAGCGGGATCTCTGCAACCAACCTGAAAAAGGTCACTGACCCCTTCTTCAGTACCAAGACAATGAACAAGGGATTAGGTTTGGGTCTGAGTACATCCAGAGGACTCACCGAAGAAATCGGAGGAAGCCTGTCTATCGACAGTACCGAGGGTGTTGGTACAACAGTCACCCTGACCATTCCGGCCCCCTTAGTCGAAGTCCCTGACCTGACCAGCGCGGAAGGTTAAACACCAACGATTGAAGCTGCTGCATGACCAGTCAATCAGGTCTCAGGTATTAACGGGAACTGTCCCCAGTTTCTTCAACCTGCCGGGCGTATCGCTTGGCAACAATCCGGACGA
>CAXPUI010000617.1:0-14440 GCA_964220205.1 Candidatus Allofontibacter communis
AGTGAAGGCGTCTATGTAATCGGTATCGATATGATCAAGTTCGGTCGCTACCCCGACCGCACAGTGCCAAGTCTGGCTGCGGAAGCCGCCCTGATGGCGCTTGATGATTGCGGTTTGACCATCGACAAGATGCAGGCTCTCTACTGCGGCAACCTCGGCGAATCCGGCGGCATGGTGGGGCAGCGCATGCTGGCTGAAATTGGCCAGACGGGAATTCCAGTAACCAATGTCGCCAACGCCTGTGCGACTGGCGCAACGGCATTTCGTGATGCCTGGATGTCAGTTACAGCCGGGGTCTATGACGTGGTGATGGCGGTTGGTGTCGAGCAGATGGGCAAAGGTTTGCTGGGTGGCGGTGGCGGCAGGAAAGTCTCGACTGAAGGTATTCTGGGTTCCGGCACCATGCCAACCATGTTCTCGCAGATTGGACTTGAGCACTCCCGCAAGTACGGTACCAGCTTCGAACAGTTCGCCAAGGTGTCTGTGAAGAACCATCATCATTCGACGATGAATCCCAAGTCGATGTACCGCATCGAGACTCCGCTTGAAGAAGTCATGAACGCCGAAATGATTTCCTACCCGAATACGAAACTGATGTGTTCTGTGAACGTCGACGGATCAGCCTGTGCCATCCTGGCATCAGAGAAGAAGACCCGGGAACTGGGTCTGATGGATCGAGCTGTCAAGGTCAGGGCGTCTGAGATGTCGAGCAATCCGTTTGAAGACCGACAGCTCGCCATGCCTGATTTTTCTTCGGCAACTCGCATTGCTTCCAAGAAGGCTTATGAAAGAGCGGGTCTCGGACCGGAAGATATTGATCTGGTTGAACTGCATGACTGTTTTGCCACGGCAGAGATTGTTCACTATGAAAACCTGGGCTTGTGTCCAGACGGTGAAGCCGGACGGATGATTGATGATGGAGAGACTGGCCTGGGTGGCAGTATTCCGGTCAATGTTTCCGGCGGACTGTTATCCAAAGGTCATCCGCTGGGTGCTACGGGTATCGCCAACATTTATGAGGTCTGTACCCATCTTCGTGGTGAAGCCGGTGACCGCCAGGTCGAAGGTGCCAGGATCGGTATGACGCATGTTGTTGGTGGTGGGCCTGGTATGGGTACAGCCTGCGGCATCCACATCCTCGAAAAAACCTGAACCGTCATCCTGAACGATAGTGAAGGATCTCCTGGAGATCCCTCGGCTTCGCTCGGGACGACCTGGTGACCATGGACCGACGCACATTCATAAAAGCATCAACCGCAGCAGGCATGTATGCCTTTGCCGGACCGCTTGCTTTCGCTAAATCAGGGATTGATTGGAAGTCCCTGGCATCAACCGATGTAAAACCTCTTAAACCGGTCGTCGGTAACATCTATTCCGTCGGCAAAGAAGTGATGGTGTCGACGGACCACCCGCTCGCCACGGAAGCAGCGCTCTGGGCGTTGGCGCGTGGTGGCAATGCCGCCGACGCATACATGACAGCGGCCATTGCCCAATGTGTACTGGAACCAACCATGACCACCCTTGCAGGAGGTTTTGGTCTTGGATATTTCAATGCTGAGAAAGGTGGCATGCAAATGTCTGGATGTGGTTTCGCACCTCCGGCAGCGCTACCTTATGACTTGCCTTACGACGAAGCCAGGGCCTGGACAGGCTGGAGTGCGCTGGTACCTGGGTTTTTAAGAGGTCTTCAGGTCACGCACGAAAACATTGGCAGGTTACCTTGGAAAGATCTTTGGGAGCCTGGAATCGCCTTTGCCGAGAATGGTTTCGTCATGGACCACATTCTCTGGGGTCACAGCATCGCCCATCGCAAGATGCTGGGTCGCTTCGAAGGTGCAGGTCGTGACACCTGGATGGCAGACGGTTATATGCCGGAGATTGGCTCTCGTTTTCGTCAGCCGGAACTTGCCGCCACTATGCGCCAGTTACAGAGACACGGCGCTGACTGGTTCTACCAGGGTGAGTTTGCCAAAAGCTTCGTCGATAAAGTAAATCGTCATGGTGGTCAGTTCACCATGGATGATATGGCCGCGATGCAGGGCTATAGCACGCCACCGACCACACCAGGTCCGGCAACACTTTCCGGCAAGTATCGTGGATATGATGTTGGCTTTATGGGTATGGGGTTGAATATCCTCGCCACACGCCTGCTTGAACGAGCCGATCTAAGCAAGATGGGTCATACCAGTGAAGACCCCGAAGCGCTCTATACAATGATTCGCATCGTCCAGGAAATCTGGGGGCATGATGCACCTTCGTTTTCGATGGATGCAGCTGACAGTTCGAATGCAATGGTGACCATGCATCGGGCCAACATTTCTGACGAGAATGTTGAACGTGTCTGGAACCTGATTGAAAGTGGACCAGCCAAACCTTTTAAAGGCTTTGCTGCCGGAACATGCGCGCTTTCCATTGTTGATGCGGAAGGCAATGTCGCCTGTGGCACCCACAGCAGCAGTTCAGAATCCTACGGTAGCGGTATCTACGTCGGCGGAATCATCGTCAATCGACCCGTGTTCCTGCGCAAGTACAAGGATCTGCCTGCCGGTATCAGTACAGCGCAGTGGGTCTTCAAAGACGGCAAACCGGTTTATGCCATGGCGACACCGAGCCGATCTTTCCTTGAGGCCGTGCTGCAGGCCACCGCCAACACTTTTGAGTATGGGATGAATCTGAAGGAATCGGTGACGGCAAAACGTTTTGGTCACCCGCATCCAGGTTTCGAGGAGATCGAGATCGAAGGTGATATCGACTGGCGCATTCAGCAAGACCTGGTAAAGCGTGGTGTGAAGTTGTTCCCTGTATCAGCCAACGACTTTAATATGGGGAGTATCCATGCGATCCATATGCCGGGTGACGCCAAGATACATGGTGTGGCAGACCCGCGTCGCCGTGGCCAGGCCAAAGGTTTCTAATGGGGGCAGACTTAACTTAAGGAGGAAATTCAATGATTACCGCCATGCCACGAATCGCTATTGCTGCCGAAGACTTCGATGGCATTTTAGACACCTTCAAAACAACCTTTGGCATGCCGGTTATTGATATTTCCGCGGAGACCGTTCATAGCCTCGGAGCAAAGCTCGCGATTTGTGTGCCGCCCGGTGGTAGCAATATTGAGCTTATGAGTCCCGCTGACCCTGAGGCCCCACTTAGTCAAAGCCTGCAGCGTTTTCTGGATCGGAGAGGGGATGGGCTATTTGCTTTAATGCTTGAGGCGCCGGTACCGGATGACGAAGCTGAGGTCCTGATACAAAACGGGCTCCAGGTGCTGCCACTGATGGCCGGTGCGGCAGGCCGTGATATCCACCCAAATTCTACTCACGGTGTCCTCATTCGGGTGTATCCCAATGAGTCCTTTCAGGCGGAGCCGCCAAGTACTGAAGATGACATGCAGCTTTCCGGAATCATGAAGGTGATCATAGCGGTGGATGACCTTGAAGCGGCGATGAATGTCTATGGTGATGGGTTAGGACTGTCAATCGATGCAATACGAGAAGACAAAGGCAGGGGTGTCAGATCAACCCTGGTACGGCCACCTAAAGGCGGTGAGATTGAACTTGTTCAGCCTCTGGATTCGGATGGCGAGGTCGCAAACAGGATCCGAACATTTCTTGATGAAAGGGGTGAGGGAATGTATGCCCTGGTGTTGCAGTCACCGAATCTGAATCGCACGTCCGAGGTATTAAAGGCTCGGGGTTCGCGTGTAACTGAATTGCCTGATGCCGTTGAGGTAAAACGAGACGATACTTACGGTGCGTTGATTCGAATAGAACAACTACCCTGAGGTTTATCTCGGCCAGAGTGCTCTAATTCCGCGAGTGTAAGCGACCGGCATCACGGTGATGTGATCCTCACCTGCGAAGATGCGCACCGTCAGTTCGAGGGATGGGTAACCCCGCGTGGTCAGACGCTCAGCCATCGTTGCGACCGTTGATCCTACCTGTGACGCGGACCAGAGCGGGTGCGCAAACTCCGCTTCACCCGCGCTCAGAAAGACTTTTGCCTTCAGATCTTTGTTCTTCTCGTGGTACCGAGCTTCCATATCGAGCCAGGTCTGGTACGCCGCCGGGCTGCTGATGATGTACTTGTGAAAACTCTCAGGCTTGTTCAGTAAGACATAGAGTCCGAACTGTCCACCACCGGAATGACCCGCGTAGGCCTGGTCATCAAGGTCGAGTCGGTACTCTTTTGCGAGCATCGGTCGCAGCTGGTTCACAAAAAAATCAAGAAATCCGGCAGCACCGCCGATCCCCGGTGCCGCACCCAGCAGCGGTCCCAACTCTTCCTTGGCTGGGATGAAGTCATAGGTACGACGTCGCTGAAACTCTAAGGGGTTGATGTCACCCGGCGGCCCGACAGCCACCACGATGATTTCGGGAGTAAACCCGATCGAGTCCCCGGTCAGGGCCGCCTGCATCAGCTCGAGGCTGTTGTCAGTCACCCAAAGCGTCGGGTACTTCCTGTCGGTCTGGTCGTAACTTGGAGGCAGGTAGATGCGGACCTCGTGATCCCAATCCCAACCTTTGGCGCGCTCTGTTCGGACGTGGACGGTTCCGCGAGCCGTGTACCTGCTATCGGGCGCATAGCGCGCAATCATTTCATCCGGTACATTCATCTCACGCATTTGTTCGGCGAGGTCCTCTGCGAATACAGGTGGCTGCATAAAACAGAGAGTGAGTAGAATGGCCGAAAAGATCAGCCCGTTTTTGCTCGACATTGTGATCAATTGCTGTTATGGGTTGTAGACTCATTGTAACCAGTCAGATGCGCACTGGCCAGAGAATAAAAGAACAAAGGAAACCTCATGACCCGACTATTTACCGCACAGTTGGCAACCGAGACAAACACCTTTGCACCCTACCCCACAGGCTGGGCAACCTGGTATGACATGCTGTACCTCGAGCGTGGTGAGGTTGCTGAAGCTGGTTCCTTTGACTTCACATTACCCTTCGCCCAGGAAGCAGAGAAACTTGGTTGGGAAGTAGAAGTTGGGTTACGGGCATTTGCGCAACCGGCGGGCAGGGTTCCTGCGCCCGTTTATGCAGAACTTAAAACAAAGCTGCTGGATGACCTGAAAGCCGCCATGCCGGTGAATGCCGTTCTACTGTTACTGCATGGCGCCATGGTGGCTGACGGTTGTCATGATTGTGAAGGTGACATCCTGACTGCTGTGCGAGAGATTGTTGGGCCTGATGTCCCGATCGGCGCAGAACTCGATCCGCACTGCCACCTGACCCAGACCATGGTTGATTCGGCAACGATGCTGCATCTTTTCAAGGAGTACCCGCATACCGATGTGCTGGAACGGGGCATTGAGCTCTTTCACATGATCAAGGACGTGGTCGAGGGCAGGTCGAAGCCAACGGCAGCACTGCACGACCCCCGTATGATTGCCATTTGCCATACCTCAAAGCAGCCGATGCGTGGTTTTGTCGACGGTCTTTTTGAACTCGAAGCTGAGGACGGTGTGTTGGCAGTTTCAATCGGTCATGGATTTCCGTGGGGAGATACGCCCGATATGGGTACCAAGGTCCTGGTCTACACCGAACAGGATAGTGAACGCGCCGGGGCCCTGGCCAAATCACTGGGCGATCAGCTCTACCAGATGAAAGCCGAACTCGGCCCGACGGATATGTCGATGACTGAAGCCGTAACCCGGGCAATGGCCGCAGAAACAGGTCCGGTTGTTATAGCAGATAGTGCCGATAATCCGGGTGGAGGCGCACCCTGTGACTCAACCTATATGTTGCGGGAACTGCACGCCCAGGGCGCAACAGATTTTGCACTTGGTTACCTGTATGACCCACAGGCAGTTCGCATTGCCGAGGAAGCCGGGGAGGGAG
This sequence comes from Candidatus Allofontibacter communis, assembly GCA_964220205.1. Lineage (GTDB taxonomy): Bacteria > Pseudomonadota > Gammaproteobacteria > Pseudomonadales > Azotimanducaceae > UBA9659. Next base: position 5,844 of record CAXPUI010000617.1, read on the forward strand.
CGAGCCTGCAGCTCAGGGTAGGCGGCAAGATCTGTGATCTTTCTGGTGAGCCGATTGACCTTAAAGTGAAGGTGGCAAAGATTATTCCGAATTCTGTTCAGAGTGTTTTTTCCGGTGAAGCCGTAAGTGCAGGCACGGCGGTTTACCTCGAAATGGATCAGGGTCGTGACATTGTTCTGGTTACCGTGCGCAATCAAACCTATGGGCGTTCTTTGTTTGGTGATCTCGGTATCGACCTGGGCGAAAAGAAAATTGTCGTCGTAAAATCATCGCAACACTTTTTTGCGGACTTCTCACCGATTGCAAGCGATGTGCTCTACACCGGAGGTCCCGGTGTGGTCTGCAACGAGTTTGCGAGGCTCCTTGATTACGAGTACGCCGATAAGTCGATCTGGCCGCTTTCTGAGAGTCTCTAGAGCTGAGGTCAACTTCCCTCAGATGCGTCACTTTCGATACATCTGATTTAAGCTGGAGAGACCCCATGGCCAAGCGCAGTCTGCAGTCCTACGTTAATAATCCCGGCCCCAAGAAGACAGTCACCAACGTTGTTGCTGCAACATCAACGGACAATGCCATCGTCACCGAAACCATCATGAATGTTTTGAAAGATGGCGGTAACGCGGCCGATGCGGGTATCGCCGGTTGTATGGTCCAGGCCGCCGTTGAGCCGTTTATGACGAACCATACCGGTACGGTGACCTTCCTCTATTACGAGGCCAAGACCGGGAAGATTCACCAGCTTGAATCCTCTGGGACTTTCCCGGATGGACTAAAACCCTTCCGACCCCTGCCACCGCAGGATATGGGTTACGCCAAGTCCCCACCTTCAGCTTGTATTCCGGGTTTTATGCCAGGTGTAAAAGCCATACACGAAAAATTTGGCACCATGAAATGGGACCGTCTCTGCAGGGATGCCATCAAGTGGGCAGATGAAGGTCACCCGGTTTCAACCCTTGAGTACGGTATGAATTTCTGGGGCCTCGACTTCCTGACTTACTTTCCCTCGGGCCGACACTTTTATATGCCGGGTGGTCACTTCAAGAGCGTTGGTGAACGCTTTGGCAGCAAGGATATGGCGGAAACCCTGCGCGGTGTCGCCAAACATGGCCCCGATCATATGATCCAGGGTAAATGGGCAGAGGACTTTGTCTCCACAGCCAACGCCATGGGCTGGAAGATCAAGATGAAGCATATGACCGAGACGCCACCGGTCTGGGTTGATCCCGTACGTTTTGATCACGAGGAATATGAGGTTGTCAGTCTGGGGCCACCCCAGTTGCAGGGCATCTTCTGCGCGATTGTCCTGGGTATCATGCGACACGTCGGCGTCAGGGATTTTGAACCGGGTTCGACCGAACATATTTACTTCATGGCTCATGCCCTGAGGCATGGTGTGCGCCACTACGAATATGCCAATGATCCATCAAAGCAGGGTGTGCCGCTCGATGTCCTGCTGGATGATGACTATCTCAAGAGCCTGGCAAAACTGGTCAAGGGTTCCATGCCCAAGGTTGATTTGACCAAACACACGCAGCTGACCAAGGGCACAGTTCCGCCGGGTTTTGGATTTGTCCACCCGGGTATTCCTACCAGCGGCAGCAGCCGACCGGAACAACCGCCGGGCAGTTGTGAGTTGTCCATCGTGGATAAGGACGGTAACTGGGTACAGATGATGAACACACTGCAGTCTGGAGGCATCCCCGGCATGGTCATTGGTGGTGTGCCGATGGTCGGCAGTCACGCCTCCTTTGGTTACCAGACCAGTCCCATTGATGCCAAGGTCAAGAAAGGTTTCCGCTTGCGTTCAACGATCGGTAATACCATGGTGCTGAAAGATGGAGTGCCGATTTACTCCCTCGGTTCGCCCGGCAATATAGCCTTCACCATGCCGCAGGTACTGACCTATCTAATGGACTTCAAGATGAAGCCCTACGATGCCATTGATGCCCCGCGCATGGCGCCGATTCATGAGTCCAACATCCTTACGATGGAGGATCGGGTATCCGATGAAGCCCAGGCAGGACTAGCCAAACTCGGTACCGGCATCGTGGCGACACCGGTCTATGATATCCATATGGGTTCCTACCAGGTCTGCTTTCGAAATGAAAAGACCGGTAAGATTGGTGCAACCGCTGATCCGCGTCGAATGGGTGTCGCGGATGGGTACAAATGAAAATAAAATCTAACCTGAAATTTACCGGGCGCTATATCATAGTGCCATTCCTGCTGTTAATCATTGGTGCCGTTGGTGCCACTGGTGTCCTCATCGAACTAGGTCGGGGCGTCAACGAAAACATGGAGTGGTATGGCTCTTCCAACGGGATTGTCGAAGAGGATTTTGTTGAACTGGGTGGCCACCCTCAGTACATCCGCATTCGTGGCCGAGATCTGAATAATCCGGTCCTGCTTGACCTCCATGGCGGCCCGGGAGGTGCACAATCCGGTATGACTTATCGGGTGCTGAGACCATTGACCGAGTACTTTACCGTCGTGGAATGGGACCAGCGCGGCGCTGGTAGATCTGTAGGTGATAGGGCGCTGATTCCTACAATGACCTACCAGCGCATGGTTGATGATACGGTTGAGCTGATTGAACACCTGCAGGAACGGATGGGTGTATCTCAGGTCATTCTTGTGGGACACAGCTGGGGATCAATGCTGGGGATTGGTGTCATCCAGGAAAGACCGGACCTGATCGCAGCCTATGTCGGGGTAGGGCAGGCGCTTACCTGGAATTCGGCGTTTGATGAAACAAAGCGGCTGGTCCTTGAAGCCGCACGTGCTGCTGGAGATGCAGACGTTATTGAGTCACTGGCAGCTTTGCCGAAGGAGTGGCCTGATTCCTCAGACGAAGGCTATTTTGACCGCATTGTCGCCATTCAGGAACCCCTGGCTCGTTATGGTGCGGGGGTTCATGCCGCCCTCGATACCAATCCCATGATAACGGACCTCATGCTCGATGCTGTGCTGTCACCGCTGCTTGGCCTCAGTGATTTGATGTTAATGACCAGTCCTAATGATGTCACGATGACGCTGGTCGCGGATCTGCAACACAGGGATTTTCGAGAACAGTTAGGCACCGACTATAAGGTGCCTATCTTTATTTTTCAGGGTGAACATGACTGGCAGACTCCAACTACGCTCGTGAAGCCGTGGTTTGATGACATAACCGCGCCTCATAAAGAGTATGTGGCTTTTGAGGATTCAGCCCACTTTGTGATCAATGAGGAAGCAGGTAAGTTCCTGGTGACATTGGTGAATAGGGTGAGACCCTTTGCAGTGCATCAACAGCCCTGAGCGAGCCATCAACAGCCCTGAGCGAGCTATCAACAGCCCTGAGCGGACTGTCAGAGTTGCGTTGCCAATGGCCGGCTCAAAAACCAAAATAGTGTGGGTCTTATATGAAAGAAATAAGTTTTCTATTGACGGCAGCAGTGACGTCGCCAGGTGCAGCCAGTCCTGGAGTTTGCACTGCTGACACTTGCTGGAAAAACACACGACTAACAATTAAGAGGGGGGGACAATGGAACGTTTGTTGCTACTTGTTATAGGAGCTTTTTCTGGCATTGCACTGAGCCTGGTGTTTCAGGTATCGGCGCAGGGGGAGAACGGAGCGGCCACGAAACCTGTTTACGTTGTCGTCAGTGCTGAGATTCATGAGCCGGATCAGCTTGGACCCTATGCTGAAGCCGCGCGTCCCCTGGCACTGGCCGCCGGGGTCGAAGTCCTCGCTCGAGTGCCAGCAGTTCCCGAAGAAAATGTGTTTGAAGGAACATGGCCTCACGCGGGTGGTATCACCATTGAGAAGTTTGAATCCATGCAGGCTTTCAGGGATTTCTGGAATTCCGATGATTACCAGGCCGCCATCGAGCTGAGAAAAGGCAAGGTCGACCTGAATTTTGTTGTCGCCCTCGAGGCCAATTAGCTGTAAACGGCGATTTCGAGGTAGTTGCGTGAGATTCTCCCATTAGGGAGCCGACAAGGTTAAACTCTCGCCCATGAATATCGTTACCAAATTGAAACAATCAGGTGAACGCGGGAGCTGCCCTGAACAGCTGGGTTTTGGCACTGCCTTTTCCGACCACATGTTTACCCAACAGTACACCGCCGACAATGGATGGCATGAAGCCGAGATTGGCCCTTTTAGAGACCTGACCCTGCATCCTGCATCAGCAGTACTGCATTATGGTCAGGAGGTTTTTGAAGGACTCAAGGCTTATCGCCGGGAAGACGGCGGTATAAACCTCTTCAGGCCGGACCAGAATGCCGAACGGTTCAATCGTTCCGCCAGGCGGATGGTTATGCCGGAAGTGGCTATCGAAGAACATATCGATGCGATCCGCCAGTTGGTATTGGTTGATGAGCCCTGGATACCTGTCGGCCCCGGCGCATCACTGTATATTCGGCCGACCCTGATCGCCGACGGTGCATTGCTTGGCCTGGGTGCAGCTTCTTCGTATCTGCACTTCATATTCACCGCGCCGGTTGGTGCTTATTACGCGGAAGGATTCAACCCGGTTTCCGTCTATGTATCCGAGAACTACAGGCGCGCTGTCAAGGGTGGGGTCGGTGAGGCCAAGACTGGTGGCAACTACTCTGCCAGCCTGTTTGTCAGTGAAAATGCTGCGAAAGAAGGCTACTCGCAGGTGCTCTGGCTGGATGCCGTCGAGGGACGGTATGTGGAAGAAGTTGGCGCCATGAATATCTGCTTCGTTTATCGTGACGGGAGGATCGCGACACCCGAGTTAACCGGCAGCATCCTGGCCGGGGTGACCCGTGATTCTGTGCTCAAGATTGCTGGTTCCCTGGGTCACGATACCGTTGAGAAGCGGTTGGATATAGAAGAAGTGGTTTCTGATATCAAGTCAGGAGAAATCACCGAGGTTTTCGGTTGCGGTACTGCTGCAGTGATCTCCCCGGTAGGCAGGCTTGCCCACAAGGGGCAGGATCACCTGATCAACAACAATGAATCGGGTCCTGTTGCGACGGCATTGTACGAGAAGCTGACGGCCATTCAGTATGGCCTTGCGGATGATCCTTTTGGCTGGGTGCAACAGATTTCCTGATAGAAACTGAGTTCCTACGGCCCAGTCCCAGGGAGGAGTCTACGGAGCACATAACGATTTATCGAGCCGTACGGGGAAGGTCTCGCTCGAACAAACGAAGCGGTGAGCGTGCCTCACACGCAAACCTTTCGCGCACCCGAACGAGAGAGCGTCGAAGCCAGGGTTTTCTGCCTGTTGCCAAAAAGCTGACCTTTCTACTCAGGCGGCTTCCGGTCGCGCCTTTGGATTGATAGGTAACCCTGGATGCCCAACGGTTCGCACTTCAGTGATGCGGTCATGTTCAATCACGATATCCATCGGCCCAATAGGCGGCGCACCTGTTCCATCAATCACTGTCGCGCCTCGAATCACCATTCGCTTGTAGGGACCGTTCTTGATATCCAGTTTCCTGCCAGGTTCCGGCACGGATTTACCACCCCCTGTCAAAAGCCTTGCCATCTCATTACCGGCACCGGCATTCCTGTCGGCAGCGGTAATCATCTCTGACAGGTCGGCAGCCGATGCCGACAGGGCGCAGGCGGCACAGCCCGGGCATTGCAGGTGGTGGCTGATTTGATCTCCAGCTCGTAAGAGTCCTGAAAAACCTATGTTTGTCTCAACACAATTGCCAGTAATTTGCGCCACTTCCGTTGTTTCTATCATGAGGACTGGTGTGATGTGCTGCGTCTTTCTTAAGGCGTCTTTCTTTTTACACATATATGAAGGATCTAATTGAGTCCGCGACGAGCCAGACGACTGCATTTGATGGCCTTTCTGTTCACTACAAACTGATTGGCAATGAGGGGCCAGTCGTGCTGCTGGTCCATGGCGGCGGCTGTGATATGACTTTCTGGAGCCTGCAGGTCGAGGCACTTTCTGAAGGCAGGCGAATTCTTCTGATTGATCTGCCAGGACATGGTCAGTCCGACGCTCCCCCCGATATTCGATATTCCATGGAACTGCATGCCATGGCGATGGGTGCAGTGTTCGAAGCAGCCGGTGTCGAGCGAGCCATTGTTGTCGGGCACAGCCTGGGTGGGCCTGCCCTTCGCATGTTCTACCGCCTGTTTCCGGAGCGGGTAACAGGCATGGCGATCCTGGACGGTCTGGTCACCTACCAGGAAATGGGATTCTTTTTCAAAATATCCACCGCTATCCTGGAAAGCCCCCTCTATGGCGTTTTCTGGCCGCCGATGGTGAATGCCTTTACGTCAAAGGCAACACCCCGGTGGGGCAGGGAAAAAGTTAACAGCTCCATGAAGAATGCACCGAGGCACGTCGTTCGCAGCTTTTATCCCGAGATGCTGCACGAGGACTCCGCACTGAAAGATCCGTTGCCCGTTCCGCTGCTTTGCATTTATGCCGATACACCGGCCTGGACAGCAGAGGATCGACAGAAAATAACAGCGTTATCGCAGCAGGCTGAACTGGTCATGATGAAGGATGTCAGCCATTTCTTAATGCTCGATAAACCTGATGAAGTTAATGCAATGCTTGTGGAGTTCTGCCGCAAATTCGAAAAGGAGTAGTGATGTCTGAGTCGATCCTCACCAGCCATGAAATTGAACATTTCACCATTGATTCGCAGCATGCCGGATTTACCTACGATGTCTACCTGGGAGGAATGCCGAGCGCGATTCCTACAGACGGACCATTACCATTGCTGGTTGTGCTCGATGCCTACCTCATGGGCCTGACCGCGATCGAAACAGCGCGACTGATGGGCGCCGTTGGTGAAATTGAACCTTTTGTCATCGCGGCCGTGTCTCCAGCGGGTGGATTTGAGATTGGCAACACCCGTCGGCTTCGTGATTTCAGCGCCGCATGTGAAGCACCGGAAGATGAGCCGATGTTTCAGAATCTGTTACCCAGGATGAAAGAGCTCGGCATTGAACCAAAAGATGCAGTTGGCGGGTCTGACGATTTTCGCCGATTCCTGGTTGATGAACTGATTCCTGCGGTTGAGTCGAAGACAGAAATCGACAGGGGTCGTCTTGGCCTGCTCGGCCATTCGGCGGGTGGCTCGGTGTTACTTGAGACGTTGCTGAAAGCGGATACACCGTTTCGCGATTTTATTGTCGGGGAGGCGGGTACCTTTCTGATGTTCGGTACCGAGTTTGATCTACTTGAAAAAGCGCTTGAACGTGATGATGTTCCTGCAAAAAGAGCCTTCTATGCTGATTCCAGCGACACCATGGATGCGGTTGCCCATCTCTTCAAAACTGATGAGCTGCTGGAACGGATCGAAAAGGAACTTGGTGTTGAGATGAAGGTAGACCGATATCAGGGTGAAACCCATACAACGATGCTGCCGATGTTTATCAAAGACGGGCTGCTGCACATGTACGGTACGGGTGTGAAATATTCGGATAGTTTTGGAGGGTAACATGACAAGTTTGGCAACGGCAGTAGAGGAACTGTTCCAGGCCCAGCTCGACCTTGATCCGACACGTCGGACCCTCAGTCAGCAACCCGGTGATCATTCAACCTGGAGTGATGTTTCAAGGGAAGGCATAGCCAGGAAAAAAATCTTTCTTGAAGAAAAACTTACCGAGTTTGAAGCACAGTTTGCAGGCGATGAGCTTTCCCTGCTGGATAAGCGTTTACTGGACCTGGTGATCTGGGATCTGAAGGCTGCGATTAACCATTATGACTTCGATCACATCGCCTACGCCGCGGTACCCATGATGGGGGAAATCGCCTCAATTCCTCATGTGCTGGCCGCATCGAGACTGCACACGCCCGAAGATTTTGTCGCTCGACTCGAGGCGCTCGGTTCACACTATGATGATATTGCTGACAACCTCAAGCTGCAGATCGAAGCTGGTGTTATCCCACCGGCTCGGGCAGCCACGAGAATGTCTGCAGGCCTGGCTGTCTTGCTGCAAGGTCGGCCTTTTGATGATTCAGATGAACCGGCCAGACCACTTCGAGACGTGGGGCGCATGACGGAAGATGAGAGTCTCGTTGAACGTGCGGAAGCAGCCTTGCGCGACCAGGTTGGACCGGCTGTTCGAAAACTGATCTCTCTCATTGAGTCAATCGAAGATGCTCCAGACGAAGATATTGGAGTTCACCGTGTCCCGGAAGGCCGAGAGTATTATCTCTCGGTTCTGGCTCACCACACGCAAACCGATTGGTCTCCTGAGAAGATCCACGAACTGGGTAAGCAGGAAGTCGCGAAGACACAAGCCAGGGTCAGGGATGTGATGAGTGAGGTTGGCTTTAACGGTGGATTGGATGATTTCTTCGAATACATGCGAACGTCAGATGAATTTCAGTACGGCGAAGGTGACGAAGCCAGAACGAAACACCTCGCTTACACCCAGACGTTGCTAGAGCGAGTCAAAGGTATCCTGCCGGACTATTTCAATACGCTCCCTAAAGCCGAGTGTGTTGTTGAGCGCATGCCGGAAATGATGGAGGCATCTGATTTCCCTATTGCCATGGCACAACCCGCGCCGCCCGACGGCAGCAGGCCTGGTAAACACCTGCTTAACCAGAGCAAGATGGAAGACCACGCAACCTACATCCAGGATGCCCTGCTTGTAC
>CAXPUI010000618.1:0-2546 GCA_964220205.1 Candidatus Allofontibacter communis
AGCCGCCCAACAGAAATGGTTTTTCGTCCAGCCGGGGTTCCAGGAATTCCAGTTCACGAAACAGCATGTCGCGTACATAGGCCGAATAAGGTGCATGCCTGTCATCTGATTGAGTCACAGGCTATAACTCTATTGCGGGTAACAGGTAGGCATCAAGCACACCCAGCGGGCCCAGTACATCATCGACTGCTGCCCGTTCTTCCGGCGCCAGGGCCATTATCTCGCACCTGATATGGCAACGTGAGACTTCACTGTATTTCAAGGAGCGCATTTTGACAGGCCCGTCGCCGAGATCGAGCTCACACCACTTTTCTCCCTCTGCAAGAGCTTCTCGTGATACGACGAGGAACCGGTGGTAGTTGTCGCGCATGTGTTCAAAGAAAGGTGTAAGTGTTTCCGGCAGCTGATCATCCGGCAGGTAATCTCCATCATCAGTTCGGGCCGCAAAAACGCGGTTCATATAACCGATCATTTCTGGCGCGCTGGCGTCTATCCAGCTGCGCGGTTCAGGGTCAGCTTCGATGTGGGCCTTGAATAGACCGGCGAAACTGAAATCACCCAGGCTGGCACGATCTCCGAGGAGGAAGCTGTGAGCACGAGAGTGAGCCTCAGCGTGCTTCATTAGCGACTCGAAGTCCTGCCGGACAGCCGCCGCCTGGTCAGGTCCGCAGCCTCGATTGGCACAGGCGCGAAGGCCGAAATTGTCCCGTACCGTCGTAATCATGCTGGCGGCTTCAATCTCTTCCTCGGGCGTCAGTCCATCTGCCATGAACTTGCCGATATGGTTGGCGTAAAAACCCTTCGCGACATGTGCGATGTTATCGGGGTAACACCAGCGGCTGCTGATGGCATAGCGACCAAACCATTCATCGGCCCAGTCTTCCAGCAAGTGTGCCGCAATACGCTGTATTGGGGAGGCAGGCAGGATAGGCCGGTCTCGATATTTTGCATGCAGCATCAGGCCGATAGGTGTGGTGTCATGGATAAACCAGCCCTCCGGTGTTTCCAAGCCGGGAATAAAGTGAGTCCCAAGTCGGGCTTCCATGGCGGGCCCGGTTTCAGCAGATTTCGGTTTGAACTCATAGGCCAGTGCAAGGTAATTCAGCATGGCCTGGAGTTTTCGGGTGAAGTAGCTGTGTTCTCCTCCCCACAGGGTATAGCGACCTTCAAACATCAGTTTCCCTCAGATTCATCAGATATTTATTGTGCGCGCATTATTGCGCTGGCTTCGATGCCCGACCCAGCTGAGAGGCGATCGAGTGCAGCTTCAAACTGTCGCCGTGCCTCAGCGGTCAGGTTCGGCAGGAGGACGGCGAAGTGATGTTCCAGTCCCCGTCTCTGATCTTCAGCCGAGAATTGGATAGGACCTTCCGTTTCCCGCAGGTGGTCGAGCCAGAAACGAGTCACCATGAACAGGGTACGGGCCAGTACCTGTAAATCCGGCACGTAGCCGGACCGAAGCATGGATTCAGTTTTCATTCTTTTCAGGCTGGCATGGATTTTCTGAATATCGTCAATCATTGGCTGATTCGGCAGTTGCCTGACAGTGTTGTCCTGATACTGCGCATGATCGCGATAAAGAAATCGATAACTCCACCAGTCACTGAGTCCAAACCAGATGGTTTGGACATAGGCGTCAGCAAACAACAGTCCCGACGAACCGCTGTTTCGTCTTTCCACTGCCTGAGTGCGAGCACGATGTCCGAGTTCAAGAGCAAGCGCCTGTTTCGTCGAAAAGTAATAGGTGAGATTGCCCTTGGCGATACCTACCTCTGTGGCAATTTTGGTCAGTGAAGTTGCGGAGTATCCCTGTTCATTAAATAACCTCAAACTGGTTTCAAGTATCCGCTCGCGCGTTGTAAGGCGGCTGTACATGGGGTGTTCTCTGCTGCTCCCGGAATGTCTGGTGTTCTGGGTGTCAAGCCAGGCTTTCAATTTCTATCAGGTGCGGATATTGACCGTAATAGTTCAATAGGCCTATTATTAGTACGTTCGTCCTATTATGCAACTGGCTGAATAAAAACAACGATTAATCGAAAAGAGGGACACGCTGTGCCATCAGGAGCTGATGGCGAGACAATGTTCCGAGACAATGTTCCGAGACAATGTTCTATGCTTTCTAAGCTATCTTATGCGTAAGCTGCTGATTGGGACGGCTGTTTTTCTCTCACTGCCTTTCTGGTTGTTTTTGCTCGTATGGCTGTATCCGAGGCCTGTCGATACCACACCATCATGGGTGTTTGACGGCGATGGCACAGAAATCAATTACTGTGAACAACCGGTACTTGATGGTTCCGGTCTGATGTCCAAGGACATCCCGCAAGCATTTACGCCGGGTTGCGGTTACACAGTCTTCCCCAGACCCATCCTGCAGGGTTGTACTGAACCCCTGCCAGAAGGCGCACAGGATATTCGTGGCCTGTGGCAGAGTATTTCTCCTCACATGCCGGATCACGTCGAGCGTGTCGAACAGTGTGGTGATCGTGTCGTCGTCACGGCACATGGTCTTATACATGATCATTCGCCAGACATGCTGTCGAATGATG
>CAXPUI010000619.1:0-3569 GCA_964220205.1 Candidatus Allofontibacter communis
CGGGCGTGTTGGGACTACATTGGTAAGCACGCTCCCGATAATGGAACCCATCAGGCCGCTGCGGATGATGGAGACTTTGGCGGGGCCGCCACGTAAACGCCCAAACAGCGCGAAGGCCAGGTCAATGAAAAACCGACCCCCGCCGGTGTGCTGCAGCACAACACCAAACACCAGAAATCCGATGACCAGATTGGCGAAAGCCCGAAACGGCAGCCCAACCAGGCTTTCAAGGCTCATCGCGTGATAGGCCGCTGTTTCGCTAAGTCCTATGGTCATACCCGAGATCATTTCCGGCATCTGGTCCGCAAACAGGGGATAGATGGAAAACAGGGCGACGAGGACAAAAAGAACAGTACCGCCTGCTCGCCTGATGCCCTCAAGTGCCAGCAACCAGAGCAGTAGACTGACCTGAATAGCTCGCTCAGGTGCCATGAACTCCCAGCCTTCATCGAGAATGAGTTCTGAGTGCGCGAACAGCCAGCCACAGCAGACGAAGGCCGCAGCGGCCAGGAATATGTCCAGGGTAAACAGTTCGTACCTGCTGTTGGAACGGAAAAGCAGAAACGTGAAAGGCAGCAGTAAACCCAGGAGTGCGTAGTAAAAATGCGTTTCCAGCAGGATGATGTCATCCAGAAGGGGTGTGCCGAACAGCCTGAGTTGGTCCAGTGTTAAAGCCACTACAGCCAGGGTACTTATAACCAGTAACAACTTCAGGACCCTGCCCGGTTCGCGAATTCTATCCAGGGGCAACGGTCATTCCTCCCAGACTGGATCAAAGCCTGCCTGACGGAGCCTTAAAGCCCTTAGGCGAAGCCACAGTTCGGGTAGTTCTCCTGGTTGGAAGACCCCGGATTCGGGTGACGTAAGCTGTCTGGCTTCCTCCCAGGTGGTCAACAGCACCTCCTGCCTGGCGAGAAGTGCCGCATTATGCGCGTCTTCCGCGTCACTCCATCGACCGATTTCCCGGAAATAACGGATAGCCCCTGCATGAAAAGGCACGACCCAGTTGAAGTCCTGTCGGTCGATGTGCCAGCCTATTGATCCGGGATCAGCGCCGGCATAATCCTCGTAGCCCAGGTGCATGGCCTTGGTCAGGTTATAGACGAGCACGTCATCACGCTCAGCGAGTGTCATCAGCAAAGGGTAGGGATAGGTCGCCCCTTCATGAGGGCTGGATTCGCTGATGGCTGAACCCCGCGTCGCGACATGAGGTCTGAAATAGGGAGCGACTGACAGCAGGCGGCGCCAGCAATCTTCGTCGTTATGTGGGATCGGCAGCCAGCGTATACCCTGCGGAGAAGCTTGCAGCTTTCGACTTGGACCTGAGACGGTTGAGGCATACGCCAGATCCACATGCCCCTCGACGATACCGTTCCACATGGCGCCATAACCAGGAAACTCGATGCGTTCAACGTTATCCCAGGTAATACCTCCGCAGGCCAGCATGGCCTCGATAGAAACATTGACAGCAGGGGCACCTCGTACGTAGGCAACGCGACGCTTTACCAGGTCGGCTGCACGGTAGATGTCGGTATTCGCCGGTACCGCAACGGCCTGGTTTGACAGACCGTAGGACATCATCACAAGCCTGATCGGTAAAGGTCCCCAGCGATCGCTCGCGAATTGAAAGGTGCCTTCCTGGGCAAAATAGGTTGAGACGCCATTGGCAGAAAACTGGACCCGTTCAACCCGGAGTGGCAGCAGGCGGGAAATGTCGTTTTTGCCGGGAATAACTCTCAGCGTCACCCGGTGCCGATCCTTCAGCATTTTCGAGATGCCGACGGCCTGGTTGTAGCCCGTTGTGCCAAGATTGTAGGCGCTCCAGGCCATGACCTTCGGCAGCTGGATGTCGTTTCCAGAAGCAGACAGGCTGGTAATGACCAGGAATACGAAACAGCCCAGGGATCTCAATCGCTGGTCTCTGCAAGTTCTTTTTTCACCCTTGGCACAACATCCCGGAACAGGCGCTCCAGGCTGGTCTGCATCTGTTCTGCACGTAATCCCGGTGGAACTGCCATGGTGACAATGTCAGTCATACCGAATTCTCGGATGAAACGACACAGCTCAGCGACGCAATGATCCTCGTTGCCGACGATCCAGGTCTGAGGGATGGGTTCACCCTTGTCACCGAAGCCCTCGCCGCTTTCCTCGAAGAAGCGGTTGTAGAGCTGCATGCGGTAGCGTTCGGCAGCGCGGATTACCGGCCAGTCGCTATCACGGTCATCGGTTACCAGGATACTGCGGATAATGCCCTTACGATAATTCGCGGGATTCCTGTTGTCGGCCCTTAGAGTCTCCGTCCAGGTATCAAAAACTTCGTGTCGCAGACCCTGGGGCAGAAAGTGTGTATTGAACCTGGCGGCGCGGCGTGCGCCGGCTGCTGACATGGCCGCGATCCATAGAGGCGGGCCACCGTCCTGGACGAAACCGGGCGTAATCACGACATCCTCGAACTGGTATCGTCTGCCCTGGTAGCTGAACTTTTCGCCGGTAAAACAACGCTGCAGGACCTCGATCCCTTCTTCCATGAGAGAGACCCGGCGACTCCTGGGGATGCCAAAGCCTTTGAATTCATGTGGTGCATAACCCATGCCCAGACCGATTTCGACCCGGCCATTGGACAGGTTATCCAAGACGGCAAGGTCTTCTGCCAGCCTGATAGGGTGGTTAAAGGGCATGAGGCAGATGTCAGTATTGAACCGTATGCGATCGGTTACTGCCGCCATCGCACCTGCAACCGGTGCCCAGCTGGGCAGATAGCCGTCATCGACAAAGTGATGTTCCGTAAACCAGACCAGGTCAGCCCCCAGGGACTCAAGCCAGCGAACCTGTTCAAGTATTTCAGCGTACAGGATGGCATCCTTGACACCTGAATCCGGCGGGTTGCGGAAGTCGTAGCTGACACCAAAGCGAATAGAGTGCATAGTTTCCAATGTTGAGTCGGTCTGTTGGAGCTACCTTACGCGGACATCTCCTCATCGATCAAGCAGGGAATCGCCTGTTATGTCCGGGGTCGGGAAAGCCCTGCGGTCAGCGCGGCGATCGGTTTATTCCTGCTGATCGTCCTTACGAGGAACATATCGCTGGATTCGACGTCAAATATCGTAGAATTGTCCTGCAGCTGGGGCAGAAAGCTGGATACTCGGAGACTGAGGCGATTACCTTAAACTGGCGCAGGACCGTCCAGGGTAATTGAGCAATTAGGAGCAGGGAAACAGAACAATGCGATTGACAGGCCTCCACAGTCACTTTTTTCTACTCGTTGCCGTAATGTCTTTTCCGGCGACAGGCAGCCCAGTGGATTGTTCGGACGCGAGTCAGGATCGCGAACGCTGTGCTGAAGCAGCGGGCGGAGAGCCTGAGGCAGGCGTTATTTCACAAGAGCGTTCCCGGGAGAGAATGGCCGTCTTAGGCAGCTTCTCGAGGCAGTCGAATATTGACGAGCTGCTGAATCGTCTGGAACTGCTGGTTGAGAGGGAAAACCTGCCGCTGCGACCCGTAACCTCAAACCGCTTCGGCTCATCGGCAACTCGGGTTGGGTTGGCGGGTCTGGGATCCGCTAACGTTGG
>CAXPUI010000620.1:0-3411 GCA_964220205.1 Candidatus Allofontibacter communis
GTCCGGTTATCGGCCGTGATATAAGCGACTTCAATCTCGTTAAGCGTGATTGCATCACGATTCCAATAGTGCGGGTTTTTGGTCAGTTTAAGACGCGCCTCATGGACCCACTCAGCCAGCACAAAGGGGCCATTGGCCAGCAGATGTTCGGCTTCTGATCCGTAAAGCTCGCTTTTTGCTTCAAGGTACTCAGATTTCACCGGAGAGAAAGTGCTATGTGGCATCAGATTGAGGCAGTAACCACAAGGTCGTTCGAGGTCCACCACCAGGGTCTGATCGTCAATCGCCCTGACACCCAACTGATTGACGGGTACCTCTCCATTTTGCACCGCTTCAGCGTTCTTGATGGGATACATGATCGCCGCAAACGGAGCCGCTTCAGCAGGATCATTGACGCGACGCCACGCTGCTACAAAGTCATGAGCTGTCACCTGGCTGCCATCAGACCAGCGTGCATCTTGTCGCAACCTGAACGTCAGTTTGAGGGGCTCAGATGTCCAGGCTTCGGCGACACCCGGCGCCAGCCGACCCCGCTTGTCGTAACGCAATAATCCCTCCTGGAAGTGCCCGATCAGGAAAAAACTGACCAGATCTGTTGACCTGATGGAATTGAGATTAGGCGGTTCCTGCGTCATGGCTATGCGTATCCACTGTCGCTCCGCGTCGACCGGTGAGGCCAGGACTGAGCAAGAGGCACCCAGCGACCAGAGAACAACAATCGTCACCAACGTTCTCAGCGGTTCCCTCTTCATCATCACATTGATTCTCTTTGTTAAACTGCAGCTATGTTCCATCCCATTATCCAGAATTGGTTCACTGAAAAATACGGCGGACCTACCGACATTCAGAATCAGGCCTGGCCGAGAATTGCTACCGGAGAAAACCTCCTGATCACAGCACCGACGGGGAGCGGCAAAACCCTGACCGCCTTTCTCTGGGCTCTGAACCAATTTATTAATGGTGAACTCGACACGGGCTCCACCAAAATACTTTATATCAGCCCACTGAAAGCCCTGAACAACGATATCCAGAAAAACCTCCTGACACCGTTGTCAGAACTCAAGCGGTGCTTCGAAGAAGCCGGTGAAGCCTTTCCCGACATCAGAGTCCAAACCAGAAGCGGAGACACTGCCACGGATCAACGACGGCGTATGTTGAAGAATCCACCAGAGATCCTGATCACAACGCCCGAAAGCCTCAATCTACTCCTGTCATCCCAGGGAGGACGCAGCGTCCTCCATGACATCAGCACGGTCATTCTTGACGAGATCCACGCGGTGGTCAGCACAAAGCGAGGGACGTACCTGATGACGGCAATAGAAAGACTGGTCCCTCTGTCAGGGGAATTCCAGCGCATCGGAGTATCAGCAACGATCAATCCCCTTGAGACAGTGGCAGACTTTATCGCCGGTTATTCGAGGAATCACGACCAGTACAACAAGCGACAGATTGCCGTAGTCGCGGGAAACAGTGAGAAGCGTTATGAAATATGTATCGTCTACCCCGACATTGTCGCTCACCGAGGCGAAGACGAAAAAATATGGGATTACCTGGCGCAGGACATTTTGCTTCGGATCAACGCCAACAACGCTACGCTTGTTTTCGTGAACAGCCGTGTACTGGCGGAGACACTAACGCTCAAAATTAACAACAGCGCCGGTGAAGTTCTTGCGTACGCCCACCATGGATCTCTTTCACGAGAGATCAGGGAAGATGTCGAGACTCGTCTGAAAAATGGGCAGCTAAGAGCTATCGTCGCGACCAGTTCGCTTGAGATGGGCATTGATATCGGCTCGCTGGATGAGGTTGTCCTGGTCCAGTCACCAGGATCGATCGCCAGCAGCATTCAGCGGATTGGTCGAGCGGGTCACCAGGTCGGTGCAACGAGCCGCTGCGCCATCTACCCGACCCACCCGCGGGATTTTATCGAGGCAGCCGTGCTGGCGGAAGCGGTCCAGCAGAAGTCACTGGAACCCGTTCAGATCATTGAAAAACCTCTTGATGTATTGAGCCAGGTTGTCATCTCAATGACTGGCACGGGGAACTGGGACATCAATGAATTATTTGCCGAATTAAAGAGATCGACACCTTACCGTCACCTCAGCAGGCGGGAATTCGACCTGGTCATCGATATGCTCCATGGACGCTACGCCGGCCATCATATCCGTGAACTAAAACCCAGGGTCAGGATAGACCAGATAAACAATCGCATCGAGGCCCGTCGCGGCGCCCTTCTGTCTCTCTATCTCTCGGGTGGCGTCATACCGGACCGGGGCTATTTCCAGCTGCGTCACGAAAATGGCAATGCTCGAATAGGGGAACTGGACGAAGAGTTTGTCTGGGAGGCACGGGTTGGCCAGGTCTTTTCTTTCGGGACCCAGACCTGGCAGGTGAAAAAAATAACTCACAACGACGTCCTGGTGAGCCCCGGACATGCAGGAACAGAGGCGCCGCCGTTCTGGAAATCAGAGTCTATAAGCCGCAGCTTCCATTACGCTGAACGTATCAACAAATTTCTCGAAACGGCGAATGCGCGCATTGCCGACCCGGAATTCAGAAATGAACTCATCACCAACCATGCCACCGATAGTAGTGTCGCCGATGAAATAATCAACTTACTCCGGACTCAGAGGGAGCACGTGAATCGTGATTTACCTCACCGTCATCACCTGCTGATTGAGCATGTCCGATCAGCACCCGGTGGCGCTGCCGGTCACCAGATTGTAGTACACACCGGATGGGGAGCCATGGTTAACAGACCATTCGCGATGTCCCTGGAGTCCGCGTGGAAAGACAAGTACGGTGAACAGCCAGAGATCTTCGTTACCAATGACTCCCTCGTCGCCCAGCTGACCCGTCCGCTGGGTGCTGACGAACTGCTTTCCCTGGTACCTGTCTCACAAATCGAAGACCTCCTGAGATCAAGACTGGAAAGCTCCGGTTTCTTCGGCGCCCGATTCCGGGAGAATGCAGGGCGTGCACTGTTGCTATCCAAAGGTCGATTCAACGAGCGCAAGCCGCTCTGGATGAGTCGACTGCAATCACAGAAGTTGATGGACTCGGTCCTGAAGTTCTCGGATTTTCCAATTCTCCTGGAAAGCTGGCGGACCTGCATGCGGGATGAATTCGACATCGACAGTCTCCGCAAGATGCTCACGGAGCTGGAAACCCGAGACATCATTGTGAGCGAGGTCGAGACATCATCGCCAAGCCCCTTCGCTCGGTCCGCTGCATGGGACCAGATAAATACCTACATGTATATGTCGGACGAACCGAAGTCCGACAAGCAATCGAAGCTCAACGAAGATCTACTCAGGGAAGTTGTATTCTCCCCTGGTCTGCGCCCTGCGGTTACGCCAGAAGTTGGCAGGAATTTGCTGCAGCAGCGGCAGCGATTAGATGACATCTGGT
>CAXPUI010000621.1:0-2932 GCA_964220205.1 Candidatus Allofontibacter communis
ATCCTCTCGAATCTGAGGAAAGGTGATCAGGTCGAGGTCCTCGCCGCTGCCGATTACGATGAGCGCCTGCTCGGAGCAATCGCGCCGCCCTCTGCTGGTAAAAAAGCGCCTGCTGACCCTGGCAATGGGGTTAAATCGGTCGATGTGTCCACGAATGAGCTGAAGGCGGAACTGGCGTCGCTTCAGGAAACTCTGCGGATAGAACTTGCCGGTTTGCGGGCAGAAAAGGAAAAGTCGCGGCTCCAGTTAGAAGCTTCATCTGTCCGCCAGTTGTTTCAGGAAAGGCTCCTCGATCTTGGATTCAGTGGTGATATCGCCGGACACCTGGCAAAAAAAGTACCCCCCGGTATCAATCGAGTACCCGGGTGGGGAGCGACACTGAAGCTAATCGGTGGTCTTCTGCGAGTCGGCAGTAACACAGTAATTGATCGCGGGGGTGTCTACGCTTTTGTTGGTTCGACGGGGGTTGGCAAGACAACAACGGTTGCGAAACTGGCCTCACAGTTCTCTTTTCGCCATGGTGCGTCCGAAGTCGCGCTGATTACCACGGACACCATGCGCCTCGGTGGTCTCGAGCAGCTTTCAACATTCGCCCGCACGCTGGGTGTGCCGCTGTCCATGGCCGGAAATGTCAGTGAGCTGAAACGTGCCGTCAATGAATACCGGCACAAGAAACTGGTGCTGGTGGATACAGCCGGCATGAGTCAGAGCGACCTCGAACTCTCCAGCCAGATGGCGCATTATAAGGAAGGCGTACCCGACCTGAAGATTTGTGTTGTGCTCTCGAGCATTGTTCAAAATGGAGTAACAGAGGAGATCATCCGATCACTGAGTGGCGTCCCCATCTCCTCAGCGATTATCACCAAGACAGACGAAACCCTGCAGCTCGGACCGGTTTTGTCAGGTATCATCAAATCCCGGCTGCCGGTTTCCTATGTCTGCAATGGTCAGAACATCCCGGAGGACATTGAACCTGCTTCACGCGACCTGCTCTGTCGGAGCGTCTATGCTCTAATGAAGGAGCACACTGAGTTGCCTTCCTCGACCGGAACAAGGGAGATGAATCTACATGTCTGAAGCCGGCATGGATAATACTTTGCACCGCCAGACCCGAACCGCGGCGATTGTCAGTGGAAAAGGCGGCGTCGGTAAATCTACCGTTAGTGTCAACCTTGCAATTGCGATGGCCAGGCTCAAGCGTGATGTCCTCATCATGGATGCTGATCTGGGTCTTGCGAACATTGATGTGTTGCTTGGCTTGCGGCCAAAGGGGAACCTGGAACAGGTGCTTGAAGGTGAGCGGGAATTGTCTGACATCGTCTTGAAAGGCCCTGAGAACATCTCTGTGCTTCCGGCTGTATCGGGCGTTGGTAAGATGGCGAACCTTTCAAACGCAGAGTACGGCGGGCTGATCGGTGCCTTCGAGAGTTACAAGGAGCCGGTTGATCTACTGCTGGTTGACGCAGCTGCAGGCATCAGCAACGATGTCGTCAGTTTTGCCAAAGCGGTAGACGATATCATCGTCGTCGTCTGCGACGAACCTGCCAGCGTCACAGATGCGTATGCGTTGATCAAGGTGCTCAACAAAGAGCATGGCATCAAACAGTTCCGCGTCCTCGCCAACATGGTTCGATCAGACAGCCAGGGGTTTGACCTCTATCAGACGCTAGTTCGAACAGCTGACAGATTTATGAACGTCGGTCTCAGCTATTTAGGGGCGATTCCTCACGATGATGCGCAGAGACAAGCCGCTGTTCGACAGGGGGCGGTGTCAGTAATGTTTCCAAACAGCAGGAGTGCAGCCGCATACGAACAGCTCGCATTAAGATTCGATGCCTTGAAGTCCCAGCGAAAGGTGTCAGGCCGGCTCCAGTTTTTTGTCGAGCAACTCCTGAAAAACGAAGAGGCAAAACCAGCGTGAATGCGATGACGATGCCTGTGCAGGATTTGGGTGCGGAAACTAACCGCATCGTAGAACAGATTCCTCTGGTCAAGAAGATCGCCATGCACTTGCTTGCGAGGATGCCAGCGGGCATAGAGGCCGATGATCTGATTCAGTCCGGGATGATCGGGCTTATTGCTGCGGATCGAGATTTCTCGCCGGATCGCGGTGCGAGTTTTTCAACTTACGCTGGTATCAGGAGTCGCGGCGCGATCCTTGATGAAGTTCGTCAGCACAGCTGGGCCCCTCGCAGTGTCCACAAGAAATCACAGATGCTGGCGCGGGCTGTCAGGAGCGTCGAAGGCAGAACGGGTGAAGCGGCGACTGATGTTGCGCTCGCCGAGGAGCTGGGTGTAGGGCTTGATGAGTATCATGCCATGGCGCAGGATGTGGCCACTGGCCAGCTCGTTGCACTGCCGGAAGACGACTACGAATACCCGCTGCACAACGACGAAACGCCTGAAACTCAGCTCGAAGAAGAGGGTCTGAAGGATGTTATCCGGGGTTCTATCGATGATCTGCCAGAGCGCGAGAAGCTTTTTATGGCGCTTTATTATCAGGAAGAGCTCAATCTTAAAGAAATTGGTGAAGTGCTTGGTGTCAGCGAGTCCAGGGCTTGCCAGATCCATGGCCAGGCCCTGAGCCGAATCCGCGCCAGGGTCAATACCTGGTCCGACGTTTGAGTCTGGACGCTCGGGGTCAATTATATGGACATACTGACTTTAGCTGGCATTTCTTTGGCCATTGCTGCCATTGTGGTCGGTAATATTCTTGAAGGGGGGCACACCGAGTCCCTTATTCAGACAACGGCTTTCTTTATTGTCGGTGGCGGCACGTTGGGCGCCGTGATGGTTCAGACGCCCATGGAAGTGTTTAAGCATGCGATGAGAAGAGCCAGGTGGGTCGTCCAGCCGCCAAAATATCCATTCAAGGAGACGATAGAAAAGATTGTTGAGTGGAGCCAGGTCGCACGCCGAGAGGGACTGCTGG
>CAXPUI010000622.1:0-2305 GCA_964220205.1 Candidatus Allofontibacter communis
GAAACCGGTATGGTATGAGCAAATGTGACTCGCTTAAGAATACCGAATCCGCAGCTTACCAGCATATCTGCAGCATACTCAGTGGGGAGCCAGCAGCCTGGCCATCGAACGGAGAGGGTTTTGCGAAGTCTTTTCTACCCAGGCCGATTACAACGGCGTGGCAGCCAATTTTCTCAGCCGGAACGCGACGCTAAAGGCGGAAGACTGTTTGCTTCTCGAGGCAAGCGAGAAAAAACTCGCGGAGTTGACCAACTATCTGGGTTCCTGCCTTCTCGACGATTCAGTCAACGCTTCTTTCAGCCTGGATATGAGTGATAAACAGATGATCGCCGGTCACTTCGCCACTATCAGTAAGCAAGTGGCACATAACATCTGTATCTACAGCCTCACGTATCCCAGGGATACATGATTGCCTACCACTCGTACACAACGCGATACCGAAAACCCTCTTCAGTTATCTGAGTCAACCCCTAGCCCTCAGCCCGGGCAATGCGCTATCGAATCATAACCGGTAGTTTCGAATAACCTTTGACGAAATTAGAAAGCACGCTGACCGGTTGACCGACCATTTCAATCTTATCGAATCGAGGCAAAATCTCTTCCCAGAGGATCCTGAGTTGCATTTCAGCCAGCCGATTTCCCATACAGCGATGAATTCCGAAGCCAAAGGACAGGTGTCGACGCGCGTCTTTTCGATCAATCAAAAACCTGTCAGCCTCTGATATAACCCTGCTGTCACGATTGCCTGAGACGTACCACATCAGCACCTTGTCGCCAGCCTGGATTGTCTGGCCAGCGAGTTCAGTCTGCCGGGTCGCGGTTCGTCGCATGTAAGCGAGCGGCGTCTGGTAACGAATAATTTCCGCGACCATATTTCGAATGAGGCCGGGATTGTCACGCAGCTTCTTATACTCCGCAGGGTTCTCGTTAAGAAAGCGCACGCCTCCACTGATTGAATTACGGGTCGTATCATTGCCACCCACTATCAGCAGAACCAGGTTACCAAGATACTCGACGGGATCCATATTCCGGGTCGATTCACCGTGAGCCAGCATCGACACAAGGTCATGTCGCGGCTCTTCATTGACCCGCTCATTCCAGAGCAGGGTGAAATATTCCAGGCACTCGATCAATTCTTCGCGTCGCTGCTCCTCAGTCTCAACGATTCCCGAATCAGTCCCGGCCGTCGCTACATCCGACCAACGCGTAAGCTTGCGCCGATCCTCGAAAGGAAACTCAAACAGCGTCGCCAACATCTGCGTGGTTAACTCGATGGAAACCAGGTCGACCCAGTTGAACTCTTCACCACGCGGCAGCGAATCGAGAATATTACAGACCCGGCCACGAATCAGGTCCTCCATTTTTGCAAGGTTGGAAGGCGCGACAACACCGCTGACTTCCTTGCGCTGGCTATCATGCTTGGGCGGATCCATGGCGATGAACATGGGCAACGGGAATTCCTCATCGCTGTCATCCACGACAATCGTACCGTCCGAGGAAAATGTATCATGGTCGGTATCGACCGCCATGATGTCTTCGTAACGAGTCACATTCCAGAAAGAACCAACTTCCTCGTGGTGCTCCTGCAGGTGAACCGGGGACTCATTGCGCAGTCTCTCGAACAAGGCCACGTGGTAGTCATCATGGAAGAGGTAAGGGTTGATCAGGTCAAGCTCATCAAGATTAATCGATCCAGGATCCTGGTAAGTCCACTCAGGTTTCTCGTTCGGGACATTCCCAGCGTTGTTCAGGACTGCCTCACCCTCGTTCAAGACTGTTTTACCCTCGTTCAAGACTGTTTTACCCTCGTTCAAGACTGTTTCACTCATTGTCTGTTAACTCCTGGCCAGCGGCGGATACAGCTCCAACCTATTTTACCTTTTTCACATAGACTCTGCCGGCTTCAGCAAGCATATGCTCTAGCACCGCCTCCTATCGTCCATGCTGATAGCTTCAGCACAACCAACCTTAACACGCCCCTTAACAATACGACCCAGGACATTGTCTGCCCTGCCCGCCTTACCAAGACAAGCACCAGGCAGTTTTGCCAGGCAAATCATTCTACGCTGCACAAGTCTCTCCCGGGATCCCCTCTATCAGCGATCGCTAACACCGCTTCTATATTTAAGCCTGAGAAATTTAAGCCTAAGAAATTTGAACCTGAGCACAGAGTGACAACATGCCCTGACCTTTTCAGCCAGATTCCGTCAGTTTACTGAGTTTCTGGCAAGACAAGGTAGAGACCAGTCGAGACTCCACGCACTGGGCTGCTGGAGATAGCCGCTCTCAGTTCCACATCACATTG
>CAXPUI010000623.1:0-3473 GCA_964220205.1 Candidatus Allofontibacter communis
TCCTCCCAGATCGCCGACGGTGCCGCGGCAGTCTTGTTAATGACGGCTGCAAAAGCTGAAGAGTTAGGCGTCAAGCCCCTGGCACGCGTGGTAGATGCTCAGCTGGTTGGCTGTGACCCCGTTCTGATGCTTGAAGGGCCGATTCCTGCGACCGAAAAGATGCTTGAGAAAACAGGGCTGAACATCTCTGACATCGATGTTTTTGAGGTCAATGAAGCCTTCGCATCAGTTGTGCTTTCCTGGGCAAAAACCGTGGGTGCGGATATGGCCAAGGTTAATCCGAACGGTGGGGCTATATCACTGGGACACCCCCTGGGGGCGACCGGCTGCTTTCTCACCACCAAAGCGGTTCATGAGTTGCAGCGCAGCGATGGCGAATATGGCTTGATTGCGATGTGCTGCGGGGGTGGGCTTGGTACAGGGACCATCATTCAGAAAATCTGAAGCGGGACTTGCCGGTAAGTGATGCCCGCAGCCGATAGTGGTTGCGGGCGTTCGCCGCTTGTGAAGCGTTGCCGATAGGGCCGGGTCGTCGCTGGATAACTCTTATCGGCGTGTCACCCTAACCGGAACCTCAGCGATACCTCGAATGAAATTGTTTGGCAGGCGGACAACATCCCCGACCAGTTCGATCTTGTCGAAACGTTTCATGATTTCTTCCCAGAGGACACGGAGCTGCATTTCTGCGAGGCGGTTACCCATACAACGGTGAATCCCAAAACCAAACGCAACGTGGGACCTGGCGTTTGGTCGATCGATAATCAGTTTGTCAGCGTCGGGATAGACTTCTTCATCGCGGTTGCCTGACAGATACCACATAACGACCTTGTCACCCTGTTTAATGCTCTTTCCGCCCAGTTCGAAATCCTGCAGCGCAGTCCTGCGCATATGAATGACAGGGGTCTGCCAGCGGACCATCTCCGACACCATATTGGGGATGAGTCCCGGGTTGTCCCTCAATTTCTGATACTGATCCGGGAATTCATTCAATGCGACAACGCCGCCGGAGATACTGTTCCTTGTCGTGTCGTTGCCGCCAACGATAAGTAACAGGACGTTGCCCAGAAACAGCAGGGGATTCTGGATCATGTCCTTGGTCTCTTCCCCGTGGGCGAGCATGGATATCAGGTCGAACCTTGGCTCAGCTGCGGCTCTTTCCTGCCACAGTTGCATGAACGAGGTAGCGCAGAGCATCAGTTCTTCTTTTCGATGGTCCAGGTCTGTTTCCACACCTGTCAGCGCGGGTACATTGGTAGTGATATCCGACCAGTAGATCAATTTGTGCCGATCTTCATAGGGGAAGTCGAACAGCGTCGCCAGCATTCTTGCTGTTAACTCAACAGAAACCTCGTGGACCCAGTTAAAGGTCTCGCCGACAGGCAGATTGTCGAGGATGTCCTCTACCCGTTCCCTTATCAGTGGTTCGAAGTTGGCCAGGTTGCTGGGTGCGACAGAGGGCGCGACGGTTGCTCGCTGCACGTCGTGTCCAGGTGGGTCCATGGCAATGAAGTTTTCAATGGGGACATTCTGCTCGAGTTCTTCCTCATCGATGGGCGGGTCCGCAATGGCAATACCTTCCGCCGATGAGAAAATCTGGTGATTGGTGTCGACCTGTTTGATCATTGCGTGCGAGGAGACTGACCAATAAGCGCCGATTTCGGTGTCGGCGCAGTAATGTACAGGCGCTTCTTCACGCAGGCGCGCAAAGAAAGGCTGCCAACGGTCTTCCTGGAACAGGATCGGGTCGCTCACGTCCAGCTTGTCCAGCGGAATGCTTTGGACATCGTCGAATTGCGTTGCTTCACTCATAGTAGAGGCCCAGGTGATGTACTATCAGATGCAAAGTGTGCCAAAAACCGTCCATCTGGGTCAAAGGATCCATCGATGTGCCTGCAGAAGATGTGCCTGCAGAATCGGAAGAAGCAGAATAGGAAGAAGATGACATGAAGCAAACGTATGAGGGGGCCTGTCACTGCGGCAGGGTAAGGTTTGAAGTCGATGCAGATATAGACCATGTGAGGGTCTGCGACTGTTCTGTCTGTTACAAGCGAGGCGCCCTGAATTTCAGGGTTCATCAGGATGATTTCCGTCCCCTGACGCCTATCGATGAGATGACGCTTTACCAGTGGCACACCAAGACCTCGAAAGACTACTTTTGTCCGGACTGTGGCATCCTGCCGTTCCGTATACCGAGAATGCACAACGAAGGCGAAACGATCTGGACAATTAATGTTCGTTGCCTGGCGGGTATTGATGCTTATGAACTGCCAATAAGAGAGGTGTATGGCAGCCAATTGGGCTGATGGTGCCAGCAGGTAATAGTGAACCCTTTGCGGTAAGGTGCGCGGGGCGCCGTCGCGGATTGCAGGTTGAGTCTTCACGCGTGCGGGTTTTTTACAGAGTTTTAAGTGAGGTTGTCGAGGACCGATGATGGAAGATTTACAGGGTCAGATTGCAGTAGTGACGGGTGCAAGCCGAGGTATCGGTAAAGGCACCGCGATAGCGCTGGGAGAAAAAGGTGCGACGGTTTATGTGACCGGTCGTACCACAGGTGATGGTGAGCGGACTATTGATACGACAGCGCGGATGGTGTCAGAAGCGGGAGGCGAAGGCCGGGCGATACCCTGCGATCATGGCAGTGATGACGACATTGCAGCGTTATTCCAACGGATCGGTGACGAAGCAGGGCGTATCGATATCCTGGTCAACAATGTCTACAAGATCCCCAGTCCTCCTGCCTGGGGAGGTGGCTATTGGGATCATCCTATCTCGGTCTGGGATGACCAGGTTGGGATTGGTTTGCGATCGCACTATGTTGCGAGCTGGCACGCGGCTCAATGGATGTTCGCCAGTGACTATGCCCGCATGTTGAATGTGTCTTCACCGGGAGGGCAGAGCTACCACTTTTCCAGTTCCTATGGTGCCGGCAAGGCCGGTCTGGACCGCCTGACCGCGGACATGGCGATTGAACTGGAGCCCAAAGGCGTGCCTGCGTGTGTCCTCTATCCGGGTTCAGTGGCGACGGAATTTATCCAGGATCATGCGGAAGCTCAGGGCATGGATCTGTCCCAGTCACAAACCCCTCTGCTGGTGGGGCGTGCAGCGACAGCCCTGCTGATGTCGGACGAACTGTTATCCCGGTCGGGAACCATTCAATGGGTCGAGGACCTGGTTGCCGAGTTCGACCTTTATGATGAGAATGGTAGTCGTCCTACGGAACGCTATCGAACCCGGGAGGCCTGAACCGGGTCTGGGCCTTGCCTTGGTCGGGTCAGTGATCTACCTGGGCTTATAACTGGTTTTGCTACCCTGGTTGTCATAATCACGCAGAATGGTATCCAGGGTCCGCCCAACCTTGGAGCTGATGCGTATCTGCTCCAGCTTTTCCCAGGTGGCCCGTTCACCCTGCTGTGTGAGTTCCAGAATATCCTCTTCCGGCAGTTGCGCGAGGAGTTTTCGCGGGTCCACAAAAT
>CAXPUI010000624.1:0-3313 GCA_964220205.1 Candidatus Allofontibacter communis
GTGAATCTTTCCGGATTGCCCCTTCTCGCGATCTCCGCAATTGCAGGACCGCCGGGATAGGGTAAACCGAGCATTTTTGCCACCTTGTCAAAGGCTTCTCCTGCCGCATCGTCCTGGGAATCACCCAGGAGTTCATAGTGCTGAGGTTTGCTGCAAGCCATCAACTGGGTGTGACCGCCGGACACAAGAAGCGCAACGAAAGGATAATCTGGAGCCTCCTCAGCGAGACGAGCTGCGACCATATGTCCTTCCATGTGGTGGATACCTAGTGCGGGGACGTCCCAAGCAAAAGCGAGAGCCTTGGCGACTGATGCGCCAACCAGCAGGGCACCCACCAGGCCCGGTCCGGCTGTGTATGCGATGGCGTCGATGTCTCCTGGTTCCAGGTCTGCGTCCCGGAGCACCTGATCGAGCATCGGCAGCGTGCGACGAATATGATCTCGCGATGCCAATTCGGGCACCACACCCCCAAACTGCCGATGCAGGTCTACCTGGCTATAAAGCTGGTTGGCGATGATCCCTTGTGACTCATTGTAGATGGCAACACCAGTCTCATCGCAGGAGGTTTCTATGCCAATAACATTCATAAGTCTGAGGTGAGGGAATGAGTGGGGCATACTACTGATTTCCATAGCAAAAATCTGCTTTAGTCGAGGTGTTCGACAGGCTTGGTAAGCTTTGCAATTAAAAGGTATTGCCGATAGAATGCGCCTCCTTCGTAAAGCCCCATGGGATCAGGACTGAATGCCCTACGTAAAAGTTAAAGAAAACGAGCCGTTTGATGTTGCGCTGCGCAGATTTAAGCGATCCTGCGAAAAAGCCGGAATCCTTGCAGAAGTTCGTCGCCGGGAGTTTTACGAGAAGCCGGCAGCTGTCCGCAAGCGAAAAGCTGCAGCAGCGGTCAAACGCCACGCCAAGAAAGTTCAGCGCGAAACGCGCCGAATGGAACGCCTTTACTAATCGATCTTCACCACGTCAGCCGCGTGGTGCTCTTTATGTCCGATACTATCCTCGAACGCGTCGCTGACCAGGTCAAGGCTGCCATGAAGGCGAGGTCAAAGGAACGTCTGGCAGCGCTCCGTCTCATGATGGCGGAATTCAAGCGAGTCGAGGTTGATGAGAGAGTAGAACTCGATGATACCAGGGTCTTGGCTATCCTGGACAAAATGACCAAGCAGCGCAGGGATTCGCAGGCCCAGTACCGAGCCGCGGGCCGTGCAGACCTCGAAGCCAGAGAGACCCTGGAACTGTCGATAATCGCCGAGTTTATGCCGGAACAGCTCGGTATGGACGAAATAGAGGAGTTAGTCAGTGCTGCTATTGCCGAAAGTGGTGCCGGCAGTATGCAGGACATGGGTCGAGTCATGGCCCTGCTCAAACCCAGGGTTCAAGGCAAGGCCGATATGGCGCAGGTGTCCGGCCTGGTCAAGAGCCAATTGACCTGATCCACTCCTTCGTTCGCTGATCCTATCGCGATTAATTGGCGTTGCTGCACGTTTCTGTTGCGCTGCCCCACAAGGTAGTGACATGCTTTCGGTTCCCAATGACACCTGGATACCGGGATCTGCCAAG
Source organism: Candidatus Allofontibacter communis (assembly GCA_964220205.1). Taxonomy (GTDB): domain Bacteria; phylum Pseudomonadota; class Gammaproteobacteria; order Pseudomonadales; family Azotimanducaceae; genus UBA9659. Next base: position 1,573 of record CAXPUI010000624.1, read on the forward strand.
GTGATACCACCGGAATTTATTGATGAAGTAACTGCTCGAACAGATATCGTTGAGATCATCGAGGCCCGCGTATCACTGAAGAAGACGGGTCAGAATTATTCTGGTCTCTGTCCTTTTCACCAGGAGAAAACACCTTCGTTTTCGGTCAGCCAGGATAAGCAGTTCTATTACTGTTTCGGCTGTCAGGCCTCAGGATCAGCCCTGAAGTTCCTGATGGAATTTGATCGGATGGACTTTGTCGCTGCTGTGGAATATCTGGCTCAGCGGGTGGGTATGGAAGTGCCCCGGGATACTCGCAGCGACAGTGCCGTTTCTGAAAAACGCAAGTCGCTGTATGAAATACTGGATCAGTCCGCAGCCTTTTATCGTGAGCAGCTCAGGAAGAGTGAATCCCGCCAGCGAGCAGTCGATTATCTCAAGGGAAGAGGTCTTTCAGGTGAGATTGCCCGAGCCTACGGCATAGGCTATGCGCCGCCAGGTTGGGACAATCTGCTTAAAAAGCTGGCCGTCTCAAACGCTGATCGTCAGCTGCTAATTGATGGCGGTATGCTGACTGACATTCCCGAGGAGACCAAGACCTATGACCGTTTTCGTGACCGGGTCATATTCCCCATCAGGGACCTGCGTGGTCGAACCATTGCTTTTGGTGGCAGGGTGCTTGACGATGATGCGAAGCCGAAGTACCTGAACTCGCCGGAAACGCCGGTATTTCACAAGGGTCGGGAACTCTATGGGTTATATGAGGCCAGGCGCCGCGAGCGCAGCCTCGATAAGCTCATCGTAGTCGAGGGCTACATGGATGTAGTTGCGCTCGCGCAACACGATATCAATTGCTGCGTAGCCACTCTGGGCACTGCCACCAGCACGGACCATATTGAAAGGATGTTCCGCATCGTCAAGACGATCGTGTTCTGTTTTGACGGGGATACAGCAGGCAGGAATGCGGCCTGGAAGGCGCTCCAATCGACAATACCCGCCATGGAAGACGGTTGTACCGCTAAATTTCTATTTCTCCCGGACGGTGAAGACCCGGATACGTTTGTCCGCCAGTTCGGCAAGGTGGAATTTGAAGCCGAGGTTGATAAAGCCCTCGGATTTACGGAGTTCTTTTTTCAGAACCTGGAAGCTGATCTGGATGTCAGCAGCACAGAAGGCAAGGCGGCATTAAGTAAACTAGCGGTGCCGCTGATAGCCGGTTTGCCTGAAGGGGTTTTCAAGCAACTGGTTATCAAGGAGCTTTCTGAACGGACAGGGCTCGACACTGAAAAGTTGACCAGTACGACAGGGCTCGACCGCCAGGTGGCGCCTGGCAAGGCGGCTCAAGCGGACCTGACTCGGGCGGTCGCCCAAAGGCAATTGAAACTGTCCAAACTTGCGGAATACGCCTTGCAATTACTGCTGCGTCGACCTGAAATGGCTGGATCTGTTGACGCAACGATGGTTGCCAGACTCGATGGCCGGCCTGAGTGGCAGATCCTGGTTGAGCTGATCAGATGGGTGCAGAAGTCTGGTGAGACTTCTACGATGCTGTTATTGAGCCATTATCAGGAAAGCCACTATTTTGATTTTCTGAGACAGATGGCGGAGCAGGATCCCGTACTGTCCGTAGATCAACTCAATGGAGAATTCCACGGCACGCTGGAGAAGATGTTGCTTGAGGGAGAATATCAGCAAAAACAACGAGTTGTGGAGGAACTGACCTCCAAACCCTTGTCAGAATTGACTGCTGCTGAACGTGAAA
>CAXPUI010000625.1:0-2616 GCA_964220205.1 Candidatus Allofontibacter communis
TCGCTCCCCATGCATTGTGGGGCGTAACCAGAAGGTTATCAATATCGTTGATAAGAGGTTCGTCAGCTGTTGCAGGTTCTGTATCGAGGACATCAAGCGCGGCACCTGCGATTTGGCCGGCCTTCAGTGCGTCGATCAGCGCCTGTGAATCAACGAGTGCACCGCGAGCGGTATTAATCAGGAAGGCGGATGGTTTCATGGCAGCGATTACCTGGGCATTAATCATGTGTCGGTTACTCTCCGTAAGTGGGCAATGCAGTGACAGGTAGTCAGCGTTAGAAATAACCTCTTCAAAGGTGAGGCGTCCCTTCCGTGCACGCTGGCCAGGCCGTTCGCTGATGAGAAGCTCCAGCCCTAGGCCAGTTGCGGCCGAGGCAACAGCGCGGCCAAGCTCGCCATAACCGATAATCCCCAGTTTTTTTCCGGCCACTTCCTGTATGGGATGTTGCAACATGCAGAAGACATTAGACTTTTGCCAGGCGCCATCGCTGACATCTTTCAGGTAGGCAGGTAGATTGGTAGACAGTGCGAGAATTAAGGAAATGCTATGTTGAGCGACAGAGGGCGTCGCATACCCGACCGCGTTGCTAACGGTGATCTGGTGGTTTGATGCATAGTCGAGATCAACATTGTTGGTGCCCGTCGCCATGACGCTGATGAACCTGACGCTGGAACCTCTGAGATTAGACTCGTCCAGGCGAATCTTGTTGCTGAGGACCATGTGGGCGCCCGCGATCCGGGCCCGAGTCTCCTCCGGCAGGGTTGAACCATAGACATGCCAGTCGTCTAGCAGTCCTGTAATCGGCGACAGATCTATATCCTTACCCAGGCTGTCTGCATCAAGAATAACGCCGAGCATTACGTAGGGGCTGGTATATTCACCCTGGAGTCGCTTCGTTCCAGGCTGCAACCTGTTCGGCGTGAGCCTCGAGAAGTTCGTCCGTATCGCCAGAGACGGTGATGGAGACTATGGTATCGCCCTGTTCTATGGCATCGACGACCTGCTGATCCGTGTCAGAGTTCACTTCGCCAAACACGCTGTGTGCTCCATCAAGGTGGGGGGTAGGGACGTGGGTGATAAAGAACTGGCTACCGTTGGTTCCGGGACCGGCATTTGCCATTGACAATTTGCCAGGCGCGTCGTGCTTCAGTTCGGCGTCGAACTCGTCTTGAAACCGATACCCTGGTCCTCCCGTGCCGGTGCCGAGCGGGCAGCCTCCCTGGATCATGAAGCTGGCAATAACACGATGAAAGTTCAGTCCATCGTAGAAGTTTTTCTGAACCAGGTTGACGAAGCTGGCGACGGTCACCGGGGTTTTGTCGGGAAACAGGGTCAGGTTGATAGTGCCCTTGCTGGTTTCAATACTTGCAGTGATGTTCAATGCCATAGTCCTTATTTTATCGTTGCTCTAGTGGTATGTAGTCCCTTTTGTGTTCGCCCAGATACAGTTGGCGTGGCCTGGCAATTTTGTAAGGGTTCCCGATCATCTCATCCCAGTGGCTGATCCAGCCGGGCATCCGACCAAGTGTAAACAATACGGTGAACATCTCCGTGGGAATACCCATCGCTTTCATCGTAATACCTGAGTAAAAGTCGATATTAGGGTAGAGGTTCCTCGAGATGAAGTAGTCCTGCTCCCTGGCCAGTTTTTCCAGGCTCTTGGCGATAGCAAGCAAGGGGTCGTTCTCAACGCCTTGTTCTTCCAGTACAGCGTGGCAACTGCTTTGCATAACGGTCGCGCGGGGGTCTGAATTCTTGTAGACACGATGGCCGAAACCCATGAGTTTAAACGGATCGTCAGAATCCTTGGCTTTCGCGACATATTCCTCGATTCTTGAGACGTCGCCGATCTCTACCAGCATGTCCAGGACCGCCTCATTCGCACCACCGTGGGATGGTCCCCAAAGTGCTGCGATGCCTGCAGATATCGCTGCGAAAGGATTGCATTCAGTGGATCCGGCCATACGGACAGTTGAGGTCGATGCATTCTGTTCGTGGTCGGCATGAAGGATAAAGATCCTGTCCAGCGCGTCGGCCAGGGTCCTGCTGACCGCTGGTGCCTCGCCGGCCTTGCCGAAACACATGTGAAGGAAATTACTCGCATAATCCAGTTCTGAATCCGGCTCGATAAAGTCCTCGCCGATAGACTTCTTGTAGGCCATTGCAGCGATCGTTGGAATCTTGGCGATCAGTTGCATCGCTGCCTCGCGGCGATAATCAGGATCAGCTATGTCCAGTTTTTCATGAAACAGCGACGCCAGACCCGCTACAGCGGCGCCGACCATTGACATGGGGTGTGAGTTAGCCGTGAAGCCGTCGAAGATATGCTTGAAATGCTCATCCAGCGGCATCCGTTCTTTAATGCCAGTAACAAATTGATCCAGTTCGGTCTGCGTCGGTAGCTCGCCGTGCAGGAGCAGGTAACAGACTTCAAGGTGGCTTGAATTCTCGGCGAGTTGTTCGATGGGGTAGCCCCGGTAAATCAGGAATCCGGCTTCACCATCGATATAGGTGATCTTCGACTCGCAGCTGGCGGTTGATAGAAAGCCAGGGTCGAATGTGAACATGCCTTCTTTTATGAGTCCTCGAACATCCACGACGTTCAGGCCTTCACT